>JBFWIG010000143.1:0-6617 GCA_050256115.1 Bacteroidales bacterium
CGTGTGCTCTTCCGATCTGGTTATGGTGGCCCAGTTTATTGTGCAGGGACTGCTGCTGCCTCTGGTCTTAATCCTGGGCGAAGGCGACAAAACCAAAGGGTTCGAAACCGTTATGACCCTCTTCTCCATAACCGGTATCATCTTCTTCATTATCACCTTCCTTACCACCCGCGAGCGGATTATCCCCCAACCCGATCAGCAATCGAGTGTTAAAGAGGATCTTTCAGACCTTTTTAAGAATAAGCCCTGGATTGCCATGCTGGTTCTTACCATATTCATCTTTATTACCCTCTCTCTGAAGGGGGGGATGTATGTATACTATTTTAATAACTACCTGAGCGAACCCCATCTGGCAACCTTTCTCAACGACGTGGGATTCAACCGATTTATCGGATCGATAGACCAACTCCTTACCGGAATGGGGATGCACGGCTTCACCTGGCCGGAAGATGCCCCCTCTTCAGGCTTCAGTCTCTTCAATGCAGGCGGTATCATTATGATGATTCTGGGTATCGCCTTTTCGAAATCGCTGGCCGACCGTTACGGAAAACGCAACATATTTGGCATCAGCCTCTTTCTATCGGCTCTCTGCCTCCTGCTCTTCTACTTTTATTCGCCCGAGGCCATTGCATGGGTCTTTATCAGCCAGCTGGCACATGGCTTCTTCTACGGAATCTCCACACCCCTCCTTTGGGCCATGATTGCCGACGTGGCCGACTATTCCGAATGGAAAAACAACCGTCGGGCCACAGCCATCATCTTTTCGGCCATGATCTTTGGGTTAAAAGCCGGTCTCAGCATTGGCGGGGCGCTGGTTGCAGGGCTGCTGGCCACCTACGGCTATAATGAACAACTCACGGTACAATCGGCCGAAGTGGTAAACGGCATTAAACTCTCCATGAGCATCTACCCCACCCTCACCTTCTTTGTGAGCGTTGCCTGTCTCTTCTTTTACGACATCAATAAACAGAAGGAGATCCAGATTCAGGAAGAGTTGGCTGCCCGCCGCAGAAATCATCACGCATAACAACAACACCTCTAATACCCACTATCGCATGAAAAAAGAGTGCTTTTCCATCCTGGCCCCTGCTGCCTGCCTACTCCTTGCAGGGGTACTTTCCGTGCCGGCTTTGGCCCAGCCACGAACCCTTAAGGATGCCTTTGCCGGAAAATTTGTGATCGGTACCGCCATGAGCGCCCCCCAGATCGAGGGAACAGACACCGCGGCTGTCCGTGTCATTAAGGAGCAGTTTAGCGCAATTGTGGCCGAAAACTGCATGAAAAGCGGCCCCATTCAGCCCAGGGAGGGAGAGTTCGATTTCTCACTCTCCGATAAATTTGTTGAGTTTGGTATCAAGAATAACAAACACATTACCGGTCACACCCTGGTATGGCACTCCCAAACCCCCACCTGGTTCTTTAAAGATGCCGAAGGAAATGATGTTTCGCGCGAAGTACTCATAGAGCGCATGAAGAAGCACATCTATACCGTAGTAGGACGCTACAAAGGGAAAATCAAAGGATGGGATGTCATCAACGAAGTGATCGACGACCGCGACGGATCGTTACGCAGAAGCAAATTCATGCAGATTATCGGCGAAGATTACATCAAACTGGCCTTCCAGTTTGCCCATGAGGCCGATCCCCAGGCCGAACTCTATTATAACGACTACTCGCTCTTTAACCCGGCAAAACGGAAAGGTGCCGTGGCCATGGTCAAAAAATTGATCGAACAGGGGGTAAAAATTGACGCAGTGGGCGAACAGTGCCACATCGGGCTCGATTTTCCCACCATCGAAGAGTATGAACAGACCATCAACGACTTTGCTGCTTTGGGCGTAAAGGTGATGATCACAGAGATGGAGATCTCCGTTCTGCCGTCCAACCGCAACACCGGAGCCGATGTCTCGGGCAATAACAGTGGTGTTGACCCCTCCAATCCCTATGTCAATGGCCTTCCCGACGCCATTAATCAGAAATTCGAACAGCGTTATGTAGATTTCTTTAAACTATTCCTGAAACACTCCGACAAAATTACCCGGGTAACCCTTTGGGGTGTCGACGACGGACAATCGTGGAAAAATGACTGGCCCATTCCAGGCCGCACCGACTACGGACTTCTGATTGACAGAAAGTTCCAACCCAAGCCTGTTGTACAAAAGATTATTGCGGAGGCAATCAAACAGCAATAAATCAACCTATTACAAAGCTTCCGAAAGAAGTTCAGACAACACAATACCACAAGAAGATGAAGAAGCCCCGTTATTTAGTAGACCATATGTATACCGCCGATCCGGCAGTACACATCTTCGAAGGGCGATTGTACATCTACCCCTCGCACGATATTGAATCGGGTATTCCCGAAAACGACCTCGGCGACCATTTCGACATGCGCGACTACCATGTCTTTTCTATGGATAGTATAGAGGGCGAGGTAACCGACCATGGCGTGGCACTTGCCGTAAAGGATATCGCCTGGGCAGGGCGCCAGTTATGGGATTGCGACTGTGCCTATAAAGAGGGGAAATACTACCTCTATTTCCCGCTCAAAGACAAATCCGATACGTTTCGGTTGGGCATAGCCATCAGCAACCGACCCGAGGGGCCTTTCATTCCGCAAGAAGCCCCCATGGAGGGAAGCTACTCGATAGATCCCTGTGTCTTCCCGGATGCCGACGGAAATCATTACATCTACTTTGGCGGGCTGTGGGGAGGGCAACTGCAACGCTACCGCGACAACAAACCGATCGACCCCGAATCGGAACCTGCCGACCACGAACCGGCACTTCCACCCCGTGTGGCCCGCTTAAGCCCCGATATGCTTTCGTTTGCCGAGGCACCGCGCGGCGTAGTGATTCTCGACAAAGATGGAGAGCCCCTCAAGGCGGGCGACCACGAACGCCGTTTCTTCGAAGCCTCCTGGATGCACACCTATCAAGGCAAATACTACTTCTCCTACTCCACCGGCAACACCCATAAACTCTGTTACGCCGTGGGCGACAATCCCTACGGTCCCTTCACCTACCAGGGAGTAATCCTAACCCCGGTAGTGGGTTGGACCACCCATCACGCCATTGTGGAGTTTAAAGGAAAATGGTACCTGTTTCACCACGACAGCGTACCTTCCGGAGGAAAAACCTGGTTGCGGAGCATGAAAGTGGTAGAGTTAGCATACAACCCCGACGGTACCATCGTAACTATCCAAGGAACCGATTCGGAACAATAACATAAACTGTCGGCGTCCGGCTTCTGCCGGCAAACGGCCTCCCCGGTGAGGGTTCCGGGGCGGCCGCCGACTTTTATGAGGCACTGCAATTCTGCCTCAAACGGCGGTGATGATCCCGAATGCCGTGCTCGGAAACTCTCATCTAAAAATAGGTATTCACAGCAAACTCAAATTGATCAATAAAGATCTTCTTAAAATTCGAGATGTTGTTTTGCTCATAAAACAGAAGCATCGCTTTCTTATATTCAATAGAATCGACGGTTCTGAATGATATGGGACAATAGTGATGATGAATCAAGATAGCATTACTCACTATCCTTGAAGTCCGTTTATTTCCATCAATAAACGGGTGAATATAAGAGATTAGCACCAATGCCAACAAAGATTTTTCAAACACATCCTCTTTGCTGTTGATTACATCACATGTATCCTGCAAAGCTTCGACGATTTGAAATCTGTTATCCAATGGCCTGTAATTGGTACCGGATATACCCACACGGCTCCCCCGGAGATTTCGCTCCACACCAAGGTCCTTCACAAGAATACTGTGAATATCTTCGATACTCGAAACCGATAAAGGCGTAAGATAGTCCGGATTATCCAAAAGAAAATCGAGTGCTTCTTTATGGTTTAACAGCATAGTTGCCTCCTCACGGCTTTTTCCCGAGGCCGTCTCTTTATTCTTCAGCAATCGCTCTGTCTCCAGTAAAGAGTAGGTATTGCCTTCAATTTGTGATGACTTCCAACTTAAATCTATGGCTAATCGTTCAAACTCCCTGACATATGCATTACCGGTAAGTTGAGATATGTTCTCCTGAAATTTTTTCTGAAGCCCGTTCAACTTAACGATTTCACTGTTAGTAAAAACCGAATGCTTTGCAAGAATACTCTTAATAATAGAAAAATTAAATCCGGCACGAATTTCCCTTTCATCAATTTCCCGGCCAAAATAACTCTCAATATCTATTGGCTGAATCATCTCAAAATCACCTGATATACAATATTTTGTAGATTTCCCTCTACCCTGTGACGACAAAATACTATCTGAAATCAACTTCGTAAGAAGTCGCTTTAGTGTGGCATAGCTAACATCAAGAGCCATATTATCGAAGATTTCTTTCGAGGAGCTCTCTCCTGACTTTTGTATGTACTCAACAATACGTTTCTCCCTGTTATCCATAGCTCAAAATTTATAGCTCAAAAATAGAGATTTTTCAGCTCATTAATTCCCCTATAATGAGCTAAATCTATACAGAAGATGAGCCGTAAAGTTTAGCTCAGTTTCCTATCTTTACTAAGAGCGAAGCAATACAGCTACGCCTCCCGATATCTCCCTCTATGCCCGGAAAACGCCTTCTCCCCTTCCTTTGGCTCCAAGAGCCTATACAGCGGCTCTCCCTCCCCTTTTGGTTCTGCTTTCTGGTTGCATGGCCCCTGTCTGCTCAGTCGCAGAACGACTGGTTTATCTTTTCGCCCTCCGAAAATCCGACGGAGGCCCTTACCGATATGGCCGACTGGCTCGACAAGCCTGCAGGAAAACATGGTTTTGTACAAATCAACGGCAATAGGCTGCAATTTGAAGACGGAACCCCCATTACTTTTTGGGGAACCAATCTTTGCAGCAATCTCCCCTTTATGCAGCCCGAAGAGGCCATAAAATGGGGCAACTTCCTGTCGCGTTTCGGCTTTAACGGCGTTCGCTTTCACAAATTCACCTGGGGGGCTACCGACGGAATACATTCGACGGTGATTACCGACAATCGATGGAAAAATTTCGATTTCCTATGCAACGAACTGCGAGCCCGCGGAATTTACTATGGATGGTCGCACATCTACGGACACAAAGTGATGAAGGCCGACAGCGCAAGACTCTTGGCCTACACAGAGGTAGCAAACACCCGCTTTGCCTGGTCGCACCTCAATGGCACCACCTCTGCGTTGGTCAACTTTGCCGAAGACCTTCAGTCACTCAACATAGAACTGACGGTGAACATGCTCAATCACGTTAACCCCCACACCGGACTGAAATATGCCCACGATCCCGCCCTGAGTTTCATTGAGTTTCAGAATGAGGACAACATCTTTTGGGGCGCCATCGAAGAGTCATTAAAACAGGCCCCCACCTATCGGAAACTGCTCTGCCAAAAATTCAGTCAATGGCTGAAAACCCGGTACAAAACCGACGAGAATCTGCGCCGGGCTTGGAATAACGAAGGACTTCCGGCTAATCAGAGCCTTGCCCTGGAGAATATCTACCCCCAACCCAACCATGGGCTCTTCAGTTGGGAATACGAACAGGCCGTCAAAGAGAAGCGCCCCGTAAAACAGCACATGCTCGACAAAGCCCGATTCCTCTACGAAGAACAACTGAAATTCTACCAAAAATTCGAACAGGCCATTCGTGCCACCGGATACAAAGGCCCCTTAATTGGCAGCTGCTGGCAGGCAGGAACTGGATTAACCCATCTGCTCAACCTCCATGCCGATGCCCTGACAGGCATCATAGACCGACACAACTATTTTGGCGGCGGATCTGGCCACAGCCTCACCCCGGGACCCTTCGACAGCACCGCAATGATTTCGAAAATCGGCTCGGGGCTTTTTGGCACAGGCTTGCAACAGGTAGCCGACCGACCCTTTGCCTTCTCGGAATGGATGAGCCTGATTCCCAACGAATGGACCGCCGAAAGCGCACCCATCATCGCCGCCTACGGCCTTGGACTGCACGGATGGGATGCCTCGTACGTCTTTGCCACCGACATACCCGGCTACCAACCCGCCATCCACTCCGGCCGGGGAGGAGGCATCTACAACGCCACTTCGCCCACCCAGCTGGCTCTCTACCCCGCGCTGGCACGCATGATCTACAGAGGCGATGTGAAAGAGGGCAACACCGTAGTGAACCGAAAAGTGAGTTTGGATTCGGTACTTAAAGGTGCCACTCCGTTGAATGAATCGGTGAAACAGGATTTCGACCGAAAAGTGATGGAAGGCTCATTTCCGCTACAGTTGATGGCTGCCGGAAAGGTAGTGCTAAGTTTTAGCAACGAAAACAAGACCGAGTTACTGGAAGGATCTGAGTCGCTTTGGAACGATTCAGTAATGCGTTCTACCACAGGCCAACTGAAATGGAGCGAAAAAGGGAAGGGCTACTTTACCATCAACACAGACGCCACAAAAGGATTTGTGGGCTTCTCCGACAAACAACCGCAGCAGTTGGGCTATCTTACCCTGACAACCCAAAACGAATTTGCCGTGATTCTCATTACCAGTCTCGAAAAAGAGAAAGGGATTGCCGATGCCGGGAAAATACTGGTTACCACCATTGCTCGCGCACAGAACAGCGGAATGAGATTCAGCGACAACCGCAGCGAATTGGTGGCACGGGGAG
>JBFWIG010000144.1:0-6611 GCA_050256115.1 Bacteroidales bacterium
GTACACCAAACCATTATGGCTTTTGGGCCATCGACTGGGATTTCTCGAAACGCTTCTGTCTGGCGGCTACAGGCAACTATTCCGGTCCGATGTGGGTTCCCTATTTTGGTCCGATGAACCCGGAGGGAGAGCTACGGCGATCAGAATCCTTTTTCGATTTTGGGGCAAAACTCTCTTATACGGTAAAACTGAATGGGGCCTCGGCAGAGGTTTCGGGCGGTGTAAAGAATCTTTTTAACAACTATCAGTCCGACTTTGATCGGGGAATAGAGCGTGATCCTGCCTATATGTATGGTCCGGTTTCGCCCCGCACCCTCTATGTTTCGGTGAAAATAGGCAACCTACTTAAGTAATCCGGCCTCTAAATTTCTTACCTTCGCATAATCTAGACATTGTAATGGATAAACCTGTTTCTTTTAACTTTCCTTTTATGAAACGATTGTATAGCTGTTTTCTAATTTTTGCACTTGCTGTTTGTACCTTGGGTAGCGCTTCGGCAAAACCCAAAGTGAAATATGTATTCTACTTTATTGGCGATGGTATGGGACTCAACCAGGTGTTGGGCGGCTCTATCTTTGCCTCTCAACTGGAAGGCGATAAAGATGGCTACGCCCTTTTTCCCTTTCTGGAGTTTCCGGTAAAGACCTATGCCACAAACCGGGCAGCAAATACCTATGTAACTGATTCTGCGGCTTCCGGAACGGCGCTCTCTACCGGCGAGAAAACCAATAACGGGATGATTGGTGTGTTGAACGACGGTGAGACCCCCGTTACAAGTGTGGCTTTCGACGCAAAAAAGGCGGGGGTAAAAGTGGGTATTACCTCCAATGTGGGGGTAAACCATGCCACCCCTGCCGCTTTTTATGCACACGATAAGGATCGCGGGCATTTCTATGCCATTGGGAAGCAACTGCCCGAGAGCGGCTTCGACTTTTTTGCCGGGAGCAACTTTCTTACCGACCAGAAGGACGATTCGTTACCGCTCCTTAAAACCGTTGCCAGAGAGGCGGGCTATACTGTGGCTTTTGGTGTAGATCAGTATAATGCCATGAAAGAGAAAACGGCTAAAATGGTGCTTTTCCAGGCTGATTCCCTCAACAGTGATGTTCCTTACCGGATAGACCGCAAACCGGGCGATTTAACGTTGTCGCAAATCACCTCCAGTGCTGTCGACTTTCTTACAAATGGCAACGACAAAGGATTTTTTCTGATGGTTGAGGGAGGCAGAATCGATTTTGCCGGTCATAGCAATGATGCGGCTGCCAACTTCCATGAGGTGATAGACCTGGCCGATGCTGTGGGTATTGCCCTCGATTTCTATAAAAAGTATCCCAAAGAGACCCTGATTGTTGTTACAGCCGATCACGAAACCGGTGCAATGTCGTTGGCTCTGAATGGGAAATACGAACTTAATCTGGCGCTTCTTACCCATCAAAAGGCGTCGAAAGATGGCTTGCGCAGCAAGATTGGCGCACTTCGTCAGGCGAAAAATAACCGCGTTAGCTGGCCCGACACCAAAGCGCTGTTACAGGAGAATCTCGGTTTTTGGAAAGAGGTCTCTATCTCTATGCCGCAGGAGATACGGCTTATGCAGGCCTATCATGAGTCGCTGGGCGAGGCTCGTCCCAGTCGGCCCTCTTCATCGTCGGACGATAAACTGGCCATTACTGCAGTATCTATTCTAAATGAGATGGCATTGATCGGCTGGTCTTCGGGTGGCCACTCAGCCGCCTTTATCCCTGTCTTTGCGATTGGAGCCGGTTCGGAGCTCTTCTCCTCTGCCGCTTTTCTCGATAATACCGATATTCCCAAACTCATTGCAAAAGCTGCCGGTTATTCGGCCAGGTAGCGCCCTCCTCTTTTGGTTAACACCACTTTTTCGCCCGGTTTGGTCATAGCCTCAAACCGGGCGTTTTTGTCGCGTATACGCAACTTCCCCCCGTTCTTCGACAGAATGGTCACGGTAACGGGCTCGCCATTTGCCCAGGCAAAATCGACCACAAACCCGCCCCTGGCGCAAAGCCCTCTCACACTGCCCTCAGGAAATGCGGAGGGCAGAGAGGGCAGCAGTTCCATCTCGAAACCCCCTCCGGCCACCGGAGTCTGACTTTGCAGCAGCATCTCGGCAATGGCTGCCGTGGCGCCGAAATTGCCATCTATCTGAAAGGGAGGGTGATTATCGAAGAGGTTGGGTAACGTTTTTTTGGCCAGCAATACCGAAAGCAACTTATAGGCCCGGTCGCCATCCTGCAGCCGGTTCCACATATTGATCTTCCAGGCAAGGCTCCAACCGGTTCCGTCGTCGCCTCGTGCATCGAGTGTTTTTCGTGCGGCTTCGGCCAGAAGAGGCGTGGCCAGCGTAGTTATCTGATTTCCGGGATAGAGACCAAAGAGTTGCGAAGTATGCCGATGATGAGGATCAACCTCTTTGTAATCCTCAGCCCACTCCATAATACGACCCGTGGCCGGACTGATTCGTATCGGTGCAAGACGGTTGAGGGTTTGCTCGCATTCGGCGCGAAAATCGGCATCGACATTGAGTAGTTGTGTGGCTTCAATGCAGTGGGTGAGCAAGTTGTGAATGATGGCAAGATCCATCGTGGCCCCGTACGTAAAGACCGATTTGGATCCGTCGGGGAGATAAAACTCATTTTCGGGCGAATAGGAGGGGTTGGTTACCAACTTCCCTGCAAATGCGGTTCCGGCAGGGGCCTCCACCAGAAAGTCGAGAATAAACTGCGCAGCCCCCTTCATCAGGGGATAGCCTCTCTCTCGCAAAAATTTCAGATTACCGGTGTAGCAGTAGTGTTCCCAGGGATGTTGTGCAAGCCAGGCGGCTCCCATAGGCCAGATACCCTGCGGTCCGTCGGCAGGCGCCGTAAAACCCCATGCATCGGTAAGGTGGTGAACCACCCATCCGTCGGCGCCATAGAGCGTTTTGGCCGTGCGATTTCCCGGCAGTACCAACGCTTCCATCAGATCGAAAAGAGGGAGGTGTAACTCCGATAGTTGGGTAATTTCGGCCGGCCAATAGTTCATCTGGAGATTGATGTTGGTATGAAAATCTGAATTCCAGGGTGGTTTCATCTGCCATGCCCATATTCCCTGAAGATTTGCAGGCAGGGTACCGGGACGTGAACTGCCAATAAGCAGGTAACGGCCATACTGAAAGAATAACTCAACCAACCCGGCATCGGGAGCTCCCTTTTCGCGGGTCAGGGCCAGACGTTTGTCGGTGGGTAACTGTTGCGTTTGAGGCAAAACCGAGCCTAAGTGAATATCGACCCGGCCAAAGAGAGCCTCATGTTCGGCAATATGGCGTGCCTGTAATTTGCTCAAAGGTTTTGACAGGGCTTTTACAATGGTCTCATTGCAAACCATCCGGGGGTCGGGCGTTTGGCGAAGTGGGTTTGCAAACAGCTGTTTGAGTCCGGGATAAGAGGTGGCTCCCGAAACATAAAGCGTAACCTCATCGGCCGCTGTCACATGCATGATCCCGTTTTCAACCACCACCTTACCCCCTTTGGCATTGGCAGTTACATGTGCAGAAAAACGGATGCCGCGGGGTTTGCCATCGGCGTCTTGGATGGGGAGTTGGCCATTAAGTACCAGCGAAGGAAACTTTCCGTCAACCGCCTCGCACCGGGCATCCTGCTCCCGTTTCATGGTGAGAGAAAAGTGAATCGCTCCTTTTTTGGATGCGGTAAAATGGAGCACCAGTACCTTATCGACTGCCGATATGTATGCTTCTCTGCAAAATCTGACTCCACCCGAAGTGTATTGGGTGGTGGCAACCGCAGTTTCCAGATTGAGACTTCGTACATAATCCGACGCTTCTTGTTCGGGCGTGTCGAACCAAATTTCGCCCAGCGACTGATAGGGCTTAATCCGGGTGGGTTGGCCCATCATATGTTTTGTAGCCAGCGCAATGGCTTCATTGCTCTTCCCTTCAAAGAGGAGCCGCCTTACTTCGGGTAGTGCGCTCAGTGCGGAGGTGTCGTTGGGATTGAGGGAGTATCCGTCCCACAGGGTACTCTCGTTGAGCTGGATTCTTTCGTCTGCCACTCCGCCGAATACCATAGCGCCCAAAGCTCCGTTGCCCAAAGGTAACGCCTCCTCCCACACCTTTGCCGGTTGTTGGTACCACAACAACCATCGGCCTTCCGGACGATTTCCGGCCACCCCGAGCGTTGCCCTGTCGACCCAATCAGTTTTAATCGGGTCCTGGCGTTGCGACGCCGGAAGAGCGTTTCTGCTCGTTTGCGAAAAGAGGGTGATACTCCATAGGAGTGCAGCAAGCAGCGTCGTGAAAGTTTTCATCGGATTGGCATAGTAATGTGGGTTAAACAGATGGGAGTGAGGCTGTGATTTATTGTTCGGCAGAGGGCAAAGGCTCGGCCGAAGGAGGGGCATCGGCAGGTGAGCTACCCCAACTTCGATTGGCCCTGGGTCCCATGGTAAGCACCAGTTTTCCCCCGGCCATCAAATCGGAATGGGCAAACCAGGGTTTATTCCAAACGGTGCCATTGAGCGTGGCATGCTGGATGTATTTGTTCTCGTCCGAATTGTTAATGGCTTCTATCTCAAAGTATTTTCCATTGTCCAAACGAATCCTGATTCTGTCGAACAGCGGGCTTCCCATGTTGTATACCGGCATTCCGGGGGTTACGGGATAGAATCCCATATACGAAAATACCACAAACGAGGTGAGCCCGCCTCCGTCCTCATCGCCCGGAATTCCCATAAGGTCATTTCGGAACCACTGGTTGAGCAGTGATCGGATCCGTTTCTGTGTTTTCCAGGGTTCTCCCGCGTAATTGTAGAGGTAGGGGATATGCAACGAGGGTTCGTTGGCCATCGAAAACTGCCCCACATTGCCGGTATGGTCGGGGAGCCGCGCAAAGAACTCGTACTTGCTCCGGCCTAATGGTGTGGCATACATGACATCGAGCTGCTCTGTAAAGGCTTCGTTTCCACCCATCAGACTAATCAGGTCGGCAACGTTGTGCTGAACATCCCAGCGATAAATCCATCCATTGTTCTCATCGTAATAGTCGCGGGCGCCCATGCCGCCGCCAAAGATATAGTCGAAGGGCTCAAGAAAATTCCCGGCACTGTCTTTAGGATGAAAGAAGCCGGTTTTAGGGTTGAATACATTGCGATAGTTATACCCGTTTTTCAGGAAGCGGGCATAGTCGCTATGCTTGCCCAGCTCTTTGGCCATCTGCGCCAAACACCACTCATCGTAAGCAGTTCCGAGGGTAACCGCAATGGGTTGCCGTTTTTCGAAGCCGTGCACTTCGGGATAGTGCTCTTTTTCGCCCTCTCTCAGGGCTGGGATATACCCCCGTTCGCGGTAAAAGCGGTTCAGTTCGCCGGCGGGCTTAGCCGACCAGGGGGCAAGTGTTTTATCGAGAATAGCCCCTTTACAGGCCTGATAGGCCCTCTCCAGATCGAAGCCGCGCAGCCCTTTCCGGTAGGCATCGATAACTGTTGCCACTCCGTGATTCGAATTCATGCTTCGGCTGTCGCCCGTTATCTGCGGAAAAGTGGGCCACCAGGGGTGCTCCATCTGCCCGGTCATCTCCACAACAGAGTGTAAGATTTGCTCTTCCTGTTTGGGGTCGAGAAGAATACGCAGGGGATGGTGTGCCCGGTAGGAGTCCCAAATCCAGTCGTCGGTGAAAAAGGGGATACCGCTGTCGGGATGGACTTTCCCATCGTAAGGACTAAAATAGCGACCCTCCTCCGAGATGCAGACCGGCCGTTCGAAGGTTCGGTAGAGCGACGTATAAAAGATCGTTTTTCCGTTGTCGGAACCTCCGGATACCTCAATCTTGCCCAATGCCCGGTTCCATACGGTTCGTCCGTTTGCCTGCAGGGCTTCGAGGCTTTTGCCCTCAACTTCGCGCATCATGTTTTTGGCCGCCTGCGTTGCATCGATAAACGAAATGCCATAACGTAAACCCACCGAAAGGTTCTCTTTTGCATAGGTAAGAACAATACAGGCGTTTCGGCCCGATGCTTCGGTACCGGGGGTAAGTTTCGAACTGCTCCAGGTAGAAACCGAAACCGGTTTCCGGTCGGGTTTGAGGTAGAGATAGACACGGGTGTTGTTGTTGAGTTGTTGATAACCCGAGAGTGCCTCTCCATCCCACTTCAGGGAGCCATTCCGCGAGTTGAACACCAAATAGAACGGTTTCTTCTGCGAAAAGGCGATTTCGTACATCGCCGCCTGATGCGAAGGGGCAAACCGCACCTCCGTTTGCTGATTGTCGAGATAGACCGAATAGGCGTAGGGGCTAATCTTCTCTTGGTCGTAACTGAAGTCAATTACCGGCCGCAACTCCTTCTCCTCACCCTGAAAGGGGCTCAGGTTAAAGGCCGAACTGCCCCGGTGGCTGGTAACAATCAAGGGAAGTCCCTGCAGCAGTTCGCCCGTAAAGTCGGATCGTTCGGGATAGACCCGCAACATACTGTTGGGTAAATGGATGGTGGGGTAGGTAGGAACCAACAGGTGGCTCACATTCCCGATATAGGGATTTACATAATCGACAGGCTCTTTTTGGGCGGGAGAGGGACCCATAGTTCCCAACAGAAACAAGAATGTT
>JBFWIG010000145.1:0-6550 GCA_050256115.1 Bacteroidales bacterium
TATCGGTTTATGGCCCGGGAGCCCGACTCGCCTTTCAAGTGATTAATGTGTATCTTTGCCCATCTATTTTAATCTCTGTCTGCTATGCCGCTAAATGTTCCTGATAATCTTCCTGCCGTTGATGTACTGAGGGAAGAGAATATTTTTGTGATGTCCGAGTCAAGGGCTATCCATCAGGATATAAGGCCTTTGAGGGTGGCTATCCTGAATCTGATGCCGCTTAAGATTACCACCGAAACGCATCTGTTGCGGATGTTGTCTAATACGCCTCTGCAGATTGAGGTGGCTTTGATTCATCCCAGTTGTCATGTTTCTAAGAATACGCCGCTCCAGCACATGAAGGCCTTCTATCAACGGTTCGAAGAGATTCGGCATCGCAAGTATGATGGGCTGATTATCACCGGTGCTCCTATTGAGCATCTCGAGTTTGAGGAGGTGAGTTATTGGGACGAGATGATCGAGATTATGGAGTGGTCGCGTACCCACGTAACCTCAACACTGCATATATGTTGGGCGGCACAGGCGGGTCTTTATCACCATTTCGGGATTCCGAAACACGCTATCGATCATAAAATTTCGGGGGTCTTTAAGCATTATGTGAATACGCCCAAAAGCCCTATTGTGAGAGGATTCGACGACGAATTTCTGGCCCCTCATTCCCGATATACCGAGGTTAGAAGAGCTGATATCGACAAGATTCCGGAACTTGAAATTGTGGCCGAATCGGCCGATGCCGGAGTCTATCTGGTGGTGGCCAAGAATAGCAGACAGGTGTTTGTAACCGGTCACTCGGAGTACGATCCGCTTACGCTGAAAGAGGAGTATATCCGCGATTTGAAGAAGGGGCTCGATATTGCCATGCCCAAAAACTACTTCCCCAACGACGATCCTACCCAGATGCCGGTGGTAAAATGGAAAGGGCATGCCAATCTGCTCTTCTCTAACTGGCTAAACTATTACGTTTATCAGGAGACTCCGTTTAATCCCGATCAGATCAGTTAATCGTTATACCCCTCTACCACCAGTACAATTTCGCCTTTAATCGCACTCCGCGCTCCGAATAGCGCGGCCAGCTCCTGCAGTGTGCCCCTGCAGGTCTCTTCGTGCATTTTGGTGAGTTCTCTCGATACGGAGGCTCTGCGAGAGGGGCCAAAATAGAGGGCCAACTCTTGGAGTGTGCGAACCAGCCGAAAGGGCGATTCGTAGAAGATGAGGGTGCGTTGTTCGGTGGCCAGTTGGGTAAGGCGGGTTTTCCGGCCCTTTTTGGGTGGCAAAAAGCCTTCGAATACAAAACGGTCGGAGGGGAGCCCCGAGTTAACCAGCGCGGGAATCAGCGCGGTGGCGCCGGGAAGGCACTCTACCTCTATTTCGGCTTCTATGCAGGCTCTTACCAAGAGAAATCCCGGATCGGAGATGGCCGGGGTGCCTGCATCGGTAATCAGGGCCATCTCTTCGCCTGCCGCCAGACGTGCAATCAGCATCTGAACGGTTTGGTGTTCGTTGAACTTATGATGCGCCATCAGGCGGTTATCGATCTCGAAATGTTTCAGCAGGAAACTGCTGGTGCGGGTATCTTCGGCCAGAATCAGGCGCACGCTTTTCAGGATTTGTATGGCCCTCAGCGTCATGTCGTTGAGGTTCCCTATGGGGGTGGGAACAAGATATAGCTTACCCATTGGTGGTGGTATTAGGATGGCGCGCAAGTTCGAGAATCTGCAGATTGGAAGGTTTCCCTTCAGAAAGGTCAAACCGGATGGCAGTACGTACCGAATGAAGACCGGAGCGTCCTGCTGCACCCGGATTGATATGGAGTAATTGGAACTTTTTGTCGAAGATTACCTTGAGGATGTGTGAGTGTCCGCAGACAAAGAGGGTGGGCGCTTTTGCCACAATCAGCGCCAGTGCCCGGCTGTCGTAATGGCCGGGGTATCCCCCGATGTGGGTGAGCAACACATCGGCTCCTTCGCAAGTAAATCGTTGTACCATAGGGCAGGCACTGCGAACGCGGTGGTCGTCGATATTTCCCGCTACTGCCACCAAAGGGCGGAAGGCAGCCAGGCTGTCGAAGGTTTCCAGATTGCCGATGTCGCCCGCATGCCATATCTCCTCACAGGGTTCAAAAAAACTGAGGATTTTTGGATCGAGATACCCATGTGTGTCGGAGAGGATGCCTATTTTTTTCATTCTGCAAACCGTACTATCTTTGCTTTGGTTGTTGTGGTACGTTGTACAAAAGTAAGAAAACCTTCGAAACCCCTCCTTTGCTATGTCGAGATCCCATAAACTCATTCAGCAGGAGCTGCATATCTTTTACGCTCCGGAAATGAAGCCCCCTTTGGTGCTACTCTCCGAAGAGGAGTCGGCTCATTGTATCAGGGTGTTACGCCTTACAACCGGGAGTGAGGTGCTGTTGGTTAACGGCCAAGGCCTTGCTTATAAGGCCGTAATCACAGATCCCCACCCTAAACGTTGTCTGGTAACAACCACCGAACCTTATCCCTTTGGCACGCGATTCAACTACTCCCTGTGTGTGGCTATTGCACCAACAAAGAATCTCGACCGGTTTGAATGGTTTTTGGAGAAGGCCACCGAGATTGGTGTGAGCCGGATTGTGCCCCTTCTTTGTGATAGATCGGAGCGGAAGAGTATTCCGCAGGAGCGGCTCTCCCGGCTGTTGGTGGCCGGCATGAAACAGTCGCAGAAGAGCTTTCTGCCGCGGCTAGATAGCTTGTGCCCTTTCGATCTTTTTATGAAAGAGGCGGTTACGGGTGTGAAAACGGTTGCCCATTTGGGTAACGGAACGCGCAAACCGTTATGGGACTTTTTCCGTTGCTCGGAGCCGATTACGGTGCTGATTGGTCCGGAGGGCGATTTTTCCGAACGGGAGGTGTTGTTGGCAATAGAGCAGGGATACCAACCGATTACTCTTGGGCTGTCGCGTTTGCGCACCGAAACAGCCGGTATAGTGGTGTGCCAGTCTATCTCGCTGTTAAGCCAGATGGAGCCTTTATAGCACGCTGTCAGGGGGTTGTGTCGATGTATCGCTGCAAAATCCCGCTGTAGGTGTCAATGCGGCGATCGCGGAAAAATGGCCAGGTCTTTCTGTAATAGTCCGAATCGTTGAGGTTTATGGGGGCAACCAGTGTGCGCTCTTCGGTGTGACCGGCGCTGCATAGCAGTGTGCCGAAAGGGTTGCAGATAAAAGAGCCGCCCCAGAAGAGGGTGCCCGCCTCTTTGCCCACCCGGTTTACCGATACCACGGGAATGCCGTTTGCAATGGCGTGACTTCTCTGAATGGTTTGCCAGGCCTCGAACTGTTCGCGGTTAAGGGCTTCGGAGGGCTCTTCGGTATCCCAGCCGATGGCGGTGGGGTAGAAGAGGATCTCGGCACCCTGAAGTGCGGTGATGCGGGCCGCTTCGGGATACCACTGATCCCAACAGATGAGTATGCCGCATTTGGCGTAGCGGGTCTGGAAAACGCGGTAACCGGTGTCGCCCGGGGCAAAATAGTACTTTTCGTAGAAGCCCGGATCGTCGGGGATATGGCTCTTTCGGTAGATCCCCAGGAGCGCTCCGTCGGCATCGACCACCGCCGTGCTGTTGTGATAGAGGCCGGGTGCCCGCTTTTCGAAGAGAGAGGCAATTACCACCACCTCCCATTCGGCGGCTACCTCCTGTATGGCCAAAAGGGTGGGACCCGGAAGGGGTTCGGCCCATTCAAACCCGGCAGGATCTTCAGTGTTGCAGAAATAGAGCGATGCAAACAGCTCTTGCAGACAGATAATCTGCGCCCCTTTCGAAGCGGCATCTCTGATGGCGGAAAGGGCCTTTTCAAGATTCTCCCTCTTATTTGGTGAGCATTGCATCTGAACGATGCCTGCGTTAACCACTCTTGGCTCCATGATGTGTAAGGTTTGTCCGCAGCAAAGATAACCAAAATGGTAACGCTTTTGGGTTATCTTTGCTGCGGCAAGTTGATAGCCCTGTTTGCTGCCTGTGTAGCCCCGTTTGGGGCGATAATCCGAGTTTGATGTATGATAAAATTGATAGCCGCCGATTTAGACGGTACCCTGCTGAACGACCGCAAAGAGATTTCGCCCTATTTTGGCAAACTCTATGAACGGTTGCGAAATAGCGGAATTCTTTTTGCCGTGGCCAGTGGCCGCCAGTATTACAATCTGGCCGATGAATTTAGCGCATTCGCTTCCGATCTGTTGATTATTGCCGAGAATGGTGCTTATGCCAGGAGGGGAGATGAGGAGATTTTTGTGAATGCCATGGATTTTTTGTCCGTGAAGGCTTGTGTAGAGGCGGTTAGGACGCAAGAGGGGGCTTATGCCGTGGTCTGTGGAAAGAAGTCGGCATGGGCAGAGTCGCGCTATGCCCCTTTTGTGGAGGAGACGCGCCGTTATTATAACAAATTTTGTCTGGTCGATGATTTAACCCTGATTGATGACGAGATTCTCAAAGTGTCGGTGTGCGATTTTACCCATGCAGAGGCGGTTTCCTATCCCTATTTTGTGTCGGCGTTGCCCTCCTGCTCGGTTACCCTGGGCGGCAGCCAGTGGGTGGATATTGCCCATCTTTCGGCCAATAAGGGGAGTGCACTTAAAAAGGTGGGTAGTTTCTACGGCATTGGTTCGCAAGAGATTATGGCTTTTGGCGACTATCTTAACGATAGGGAGATGCTGCAAGAGGCCGGCTATAGCTTTGCCATGCAGAATGCCCACCCCGACATTAAACAGATTGCCCGTTTTGTAATCCCGTTTACCAATAATGAGGAGGGTGTGGTTCGTACCATAAATCAGTTTATCTTTCAGGAGCGCTAAACCCCTCTGAAGGGCGTGTCTCAAGGTTATTGGATAAATTGTATTGTTATGCTTGTTGATTTGTCGCACATTATCTATTCGGCGATGCCGGTTTTCCCCGGTACCAGGATGCCCGAGATTACTCCCTGTGCCTCTATTAGTGAGCAGGGATATAACGAGCATTGGCTTTCGCTGGCCGCTCATACCGGCACCCACATTGATGCTCCGGCTCATGTGATTGAGGGAGGGAGCACCCTCGATCTGATGCCGCTGCAACGTTTTTCGGGGCAGGGTGTAACCATCGATTGCACCGGCATCGATACCCTTTCGCTCCCCTTTCTGAAGCGGTATGCCGCCTTGGCCGAAGATGCCGATTTTCTGCTTCTCTATACCGGTTGGCAGGAGAAGTGGGGCACCGACAGCTATTTTTCCGGTTTTCCCCTCTTAACGTCCGAGGCTGCCGGATGGCTGAGCCAACTGTCGCTGAGTGGCATAGGGTTCGACACTCCTTCGGCCGATGCCACGGATTCGGTAGATTTGCCGGTACATAAGCAGCTTGCCGGCAGTGGTCTTCTCCTGATAGAAAACCTGACGCATTTGGAGAGGATTCCCGCAACAGGCTTTACTTTTTATTGTATGCCGCTCTTTATCAGTCACTCCAATGGTTCTCCCGTAAGGGCTTTTGCGGCTTTTTAGTAACAGACCTCCTTTTTTCGGGCTATTTTGACGTTAGCCATAAAATTTGGCTAATTTCGCCGCGTCAAAAAATTGGCAGATGGAACGCTCTTTTCTTTTTTCTTCTGTTTTACTCACCCTCTCCGGTTTAGTGATAACCGGTCTGGTTCCCCGCCGGGCCAAAGCGGTTTCCGCTCTATTATTGGTAGCACTCAACGCGCTGCTTACCTCTTTTGTGGCCATTTCGGTACTGTTGTACGGACCTTTCGAGGCCTCGGCCGGCCATTGGGGGCTTTTGGGCGATGTGGCCATCCGGATAGATGCCCTTTCGGCCTGGTTTATTCTCATTGTTAACTTTTTATCGGTAAACGGTGCGCTTTTTGGCGGCGGGTATATCCGAAATCACTCTGCCGCGACGGCGCAACTCTCCTTTCACTGGATACAGTTTCAGTTGTTTCATGCAGCCATGCTCTGGGTCTGTATGGTGCAGAATAGTATGGCCTTTTTGGTGGTATGGGAGCTTATGTCGTTGTCGTCGCTCTTTTTGCTGCTTTTCGATCAGAAACAGCAGGCGGTTGTGCAGGCCGGAATTCACTATCTGGTTCAGATGCATCTGGGCGTTCTCTCTTTAACCGTTGCGTTTGTCTGGCTCTTTTGCGAAACCGGTTCGTTCGATTTCCGGGCTCTCGATCAATTTTTTGGGGCCAATCCAAATGTGTGGCTCTTTCTCCTCTTTTTTGTGGGATTTGGCATTAAGGCGGGCATGGTTCCTCTGCATACCTGGCTTCCTTATGCCCATCCGGCAGCCCCTTCGCATGTGTCGGGGGTGATGTCGGGGGTGATGGTGAAACTGGGTATCTACGGCATTTTACGGGTAATCACCTTTTTGCATGCCGACTTTTTGTTATTGGGCGAGGTGGTGCTGATTGTCTCGGTGTTTACTGCGCTTTACGGAATTTTGCATGCGGCAGTTCATCGTGATGTTAAGCGGATGCTGGCTTATTGTACCATAGAAAATGTGGGTATTATCGGTTGCGGCATCGGGCTGGGATTGATAGGCGCCGGCT
>JBFWIG010000146.1:0-6533 GCA_050256115.1 Bacteroidales bacterium
CCGGCCAGATAGGGAGTGAACGGTTTCCCGGTAATGGAGTTCCGGACCTCAATCGCGTCGCCAATGGCGTAGATGTCGGGATTGGAGGTTTGCAAATATTCGTTTACGGCAATTCCGCCCGCTTTTACAATTTGAAGCCCCGCCTCTTTTGCCAACCGGATATCGGGTTTCACCCCAATCGATAAGATTACGATGTCGGCTGTAAGCGTAGAGCCATCGTGCAGCCCTACTAAAATTCCTTCTGGCTGCGGTTCGAACCGTTCAACGCGGCTTCCCAGCTTCAGTGCCACATTTTTACTCCACAGCTCCTGATGTACCAAGGCCGCCATGGTGAAATCGATTGGTGGCATTACCTGTGGTGCCATCTCGACGATGGTAACCTCTGCACCTGTATCATGCAGATTTTCGGCCATTTCAAGACCAATAAATCCGGCACCAACCACAACCGCCCGTTCAATATTCCTTTTGCCAATCCAGGCTTTTATTTGGTCGGTATCGGCTACATTGCGCAGCGTGAAAATGCCTTCACTCTCTATTCCCGGTAGTGGGGGGCGGAGTGGCTCGGCGCCCGGCGAAAGGATCAGTTTATCATAACTTTCAGAGTATTCAAAGCCCCGTGCAATCTCCTTTACCTTAATGGTTCTCTCTGTGGGATTTATGGCGATAACTTCGTGGCCAACCCGAACATCTACTGCATAACGGGCCGAAAACGATTCGGGTGTTTGAAGCAGCAACCTTGATCGGTCGGGAATGGTTCCACCTATGTAATAGGGAAGGCCGCAATTGGCATAGGAGATATAATTGCCCCGTTCAAAAAGTGTGATTGAGGCAGATTCATCGTTTCGCCGAATTCTGGCAGCTGCGGTTGCCCCTCCGGCCACGCCGCCCACAATAAGATATTTCATAGTGCTTTAGTGCTCTGGAGCTCAAGCGCTCCGATACTTTGGCGCTCTATTGCTCCGGTGAATAAATGCTGTAATGCAACAAGAAACACGGCACGAGGGCAGAATGTTCACTCGCTTACGGGCTCGGTTGGGTTGTCGAGATTGGCAAGTTTCCAAACGGTAAGGTAGGCCGATTGGGTAATGTGATACATTTTTGTCCAGTTAATCTTATCGGAATGGTCGGACACTTTGTGATAGTCGGGATGGCTATTGGTATGGTACCACAGAATGGGAACTCCCTTTGCTGCAAAAGAGGCATTGTCGCTTCCTGAGTCGGGCTTATCCCAGGCCCGGTATACGGGCCTTAATGGAAGATTATACTGTTCTATATGTGCTTTAAGCCATTGGGCAAACCGGGGAAAGGCCGCGGTATAGAAATAGTCTACATGGCCCGGTTCAGAACCTGTGGCATCTCGTCCAATCATATCAAAATTCATATAGGCTTTGATGGTCATTCCGGCCATCTGATGGTTTGCAAAATGGCCCGATCCCAACAGCCCCTTCTCTTCGCCGTCCCAGAGAGCAAACAGCACATTCCGTTGAGGCACCGTGTTCGAGGCAACAAAACCGGCAGCAATTTGTAATACTGCCGAGACCCCGCTTGCATTGTCGTCGGCTCCGTTAAAAATGGCTCCACCGCCTGATCCCAAGTGGTCGTAATGAGCACCTACCACAATCCATTCATTGGTACTCCCCTTAATGTAGCCCAGTGCATTTTGCATAGCCAGCGTATCGCCCCTTCGGGTCACTCCGCCGAAGGAGTGAAGATAGCCGGTCTCATCTCCCTGTGAGGCAGGGAATGGTATCAGGTTTAATTTGCACAGTTCCGATGCAAGCCAGGCAGCAGCAATAGCTCCGCCACGTGATCCGGCCTCACGCCCTTCTAACAAATCGTGAGCCAGAAAGGTTACGATAGCCTTTCCGGCTTCGGGGCGGATTTTCGACAATCCTCTCTCTTTTGCCTCTTCGGAGGGGGTGAAGCCGAACAGCGTCAGTAGAATGACAATCAGATAGAGAACTCTTACCATAGTATGGGTATACATAATTGGCAATGTAGCTAAAAATGAAATCATACACAGGATAATCGAATAATTTTGATGCAATCGATTGCGCGCGGTTGCAAAAGTTTTTCTACCTTTGCCTTGAATCGCACTTATTTTAAACGGAGTTATGTCGGGAGTTAAACGGATTACCATTCATGATATTGCCCGCTCGCTGGGTGTCTCTGCCTCTACGGTATCGCGCGCTTTGCAGAATAGTTCGCGAATTAGCACTTCCGTGCGAAAGGCGGTAAGAGCCGAAGCCGAAAGACTGAACTATTTGCCCAATTCTGTGGCTTCGCAGTTACGAACCGGAAAGGGTAAGAGTCTGGGGGTGATAGTTCCCCGCATTGATCGACATTTTTTTGCGTCGGTTATCGGAGGAATAGAGCGCGTTGCGATGGAAGCCGGTTATATGCCGGTTATATGCCAGAGCGACGAGTCGTTCGAGAAAGAGCAGGCTGCCGTAGAGGCTCTGATTCGGAAAAAAATCGATGGCATCGCGGTTTCACTTGCTGCAGCAACGCACGATACAGCGCATTTCGAGAAGCTTAGGGCGGCCGGAATACCTGTAGTCTTTTTCGACAGGGTGCCCCTCAATTTTCGCAGTAGTTGTGTTACCACCAACGACTTTTTGGGGGCCTACCGTACGGTAACCCACCTGATTGATCAGGGGTGTACCCGTATTGCCCATTTTGCCGGTCCGCTCCATATCAGTGTCTACAAAAATCGTTATGAGGGATATTGCGCTGCCCTTGCAGACAGAGGGCTTTCGCCCGATTCGGCTCTTCTCATCCGCAATGCTATAACCTTCGAAACCGGAGAGAAGGCTGCCTATGCGTTGTGTAATCTGGAGTTGCAACCGGACGGGCTCTTTTCGTCGGGCGATTTTGCAGCATTGGCCGCTTTACAGGTTTTCAAAAGGGAGAAGAGGGTTGTTCCCGATCAGGTTTGCGTGGCCGGGTTTGCCAATGAGCTTTTTGATGCGTATATTGAACCGGGACTTACCTCTGTAGATCAACAGGGAAGAAGGATGGGCGAGGAGGTGGCAAAACGACTGATTGCAGAAATGCTCAATCCGACGGAAGGCCCCGGAATTTCGGTTGTTCTTGAACCGGAGTTGATCATCAGAGGTTCCTCGCTTAGGAACCGCCCCGCCTGACAGAGAAATCACATGAGTTGCGTTTATAAATACATTCAATAGTATGAAAACAAATTATGAATTCAGGTATGCATCGCATCCTGCCGATGCCAAGAGTTATGATACAACCCGCCTTCGGAGGGAGTTTTTGATTAATCCGGTCTTTACCGACGACCAAGTGAATATGGTCTACTCTATGTACGATCGTGCTGTTGTAGGTGGCGCAAAACCGTGTAAAGAGGTGTTGCCTTTAGAGGCTATCGATCCTTTGAAGGCCTCCTATTTTCTGCACCGACGTGAAATCGGGATATACAATGTGGGCGGTCCCGGAGTGATTACGGTAAACGGCACAGTCTATGAGATGGCGTACAAAGAGGCTCTTTATATTGGGCAGGGCGATAAACAGGTAACTTTTGCCAGCAGCGACAATCAGAAGCCGGCACACTTCTATTTTCTTTCCATGCCGGCTCATAAGGCTTTCCCCGACCGCAAACTGACCAAAGAGGATGCCATTAAAGCTGAAATGGGAAGTGCCGATTCGGCCAACCACCGTACCATTAACAAGATGATGGTTCGCGAGGTGCTGCCCACCTGCCAGTTACAGATGGGTATGACAGAACTCTTTCCCGGTAGCGTATGGAACACTATGCCGGCTCATGTGCACACCCGTCGGATGGAGGCCTACTTCTATTTCGAGGTGCCCGAAGGGCAGACGGTTTGCCACTTTATGGGCGAGACCAACGAAACGCGTCATATCTGGATGAAAAATAACCAGGCTGTTCTCTCGCCCGAATGGTCTATTCACTCTGCTGCAGCTACCTCCTGCTACACTTTTATTTGGGGAATGGGAGGTGAGAATATGGATTACGGCGATCAGGACTTTGTGAAAATGGATGGTTTGGTATGATGCGGATGCTTTTTCGCGGGCTGGTGCTGTTTTTTGCGCTTTGTCAGCCAATGCTCATGGTTGCTGCCCCTGCATTACGGATAAAGGTTTCGAACCCGGCGCTATTTTCTCGTACAATCGAAACCGTTGAGATACCGTGGGAAGAGGTTCTTTCGGCACTTCCCGGTATTCAACCCGAAACCGTAGGCCTTTTTGGGGGTGTTTCGGAGAAGCGACTCCCTTTACAGGTTATTTTACGTAACGGTAAGCCGGTATCGGTAATTTTTCAGGTAGAAATGGCGGCTGCTTCAACACAGGAGTATCGTATTACCCAGGCACCTCCTTCCGCCTTTTCTCCTTTGGTTTTCGGCAGGTTTGTACCCGAACGGATGGATGATTTTGCCTGGGAGAATAACCGTGTGGCTTTTAGGATGTATGGCCCGGCTCTTCAGGCAACGGGCGAAATCAGCAGTGGTGTTGATTATTGGGCCAAACGAACCGAAAGTCTGGTCATCGACAACTGGTATAAACGCAACGACTACCACAATGATCACGGAGAAGGGCTCGATATGTATAAGGTAGGGCCGACGCTGGGTGCCGGAGGAGCGGCTCCTTTTGTGGAGGGAAAATTGTGTCTGTCTAAGAATTATGTGCGGTATGAGATACTCGATAAGGGACCCATCCGTTTCACTTTCCGTCTCTGGTACAGCAGTTGGCCGGTTAACGGCCGGGAGATAACGGAGGAGAAGACCATTTCGCTCGACGCTGGTTCGCATCTGAACAGAACCGAGATTGTATATCGGAATGCCGGGGTGCCGATGCAGGTAGCCACGGGGATTGTACATCATGGTGATGCCCAGTTGTGGCTCGACTACCCCAGAAATCTGATAGGTTATTGGGAACCTGCTGATGCGGCCAATCCTGCAAACGGATCAATAGGCGTAGCGCTCTATTTCCCGGGAGCCCGCGCTGCCCGTATTCTCGCTGCCGAGGGGCACTGGTTGGTGGTTTCGGACTATGTAGCGGATACGCCGTTTGTCTATTGGCATGGCGCTGCCTGGAGCAAAAGCCCTTGGATTACAGATGGCGCGGAATGGGCTGCCTGGCTCACCCATTTTGCCAGAATGCAGGAGCAGCCGCTTTCGGTTTCGGTTACTCCTTCCGAGTAGGTATACCTCTTTGCCTGTAGGAAGCAGACAAAAATAAAAGCTGCGGAAAGGAATCCCTTTCCGCAGCTTTTGTATAAGAAACGCCTTATTCGGGTTGAAGAAGATTAAACGCGATCTTTTTCGTATTGATCCCAGGCAAGGGCTGCAGCACCCAAAACGGCAATGTTTTTGCCCTCTTTAAACAGTTTCGAAATATCGAGAATAATCTTACCCTTTTTGTAAACCATCAGGAGGTTCGATTCGAACGATCTGCGGGTGGGTTCAAGAATCAGATTGCCGGCCTTAGCCAGACCACCAAAGAAGAAAATGGCCTTGGGTGCTGTATGCGCCGCCGCATCGGCTAGTTTTATGCCGAGCATTTCGCCGGTTACCTCAAAGGCTTTATTGGCGATAGGATCGCCCTTCATAGCCTCTTCGTACACATGTTTGGATTCTAACTCATTGAAAGACATCTCTTTTAGTTTCGATACCTGTGCGGGATCGTCGGCAATCAGTTCGAACACGGTCCGTTTCAGGCCGGGAGCACTTGCGTAGGTTTCCAGACAGCCCCTGCGACCACAAGCACAGACGCGACCTCCCGCTTTAGAACGGATATGACCCAGCTCTCCGGCAAATCCGTCGTGCCCGTACACTAACTGTCCGTTCACTACAATACCGCTTCCAACTCCGGTTCCCAAAGTGATCATGATAAAATCTTTAATGGGAACAGTCTGACCATCCTGTTCGTACCCTTCTTTCCCGTATCCAAAGAGCATTTCGCCCAAAGCAGCGGCGTTGGCATCGTTGGTAAGCGCAATGGGCATATCGTAATAGGACTTCATCTTGGTTACAAACTCAACCCGCGTTTTGGCCCAGGCAAGGTTAGGCGCACACTCTATAATACCACCATAGTAGTTACCATTAGGCGCTCCGATGCCAATGGCCTTTATCTCGACCAATGTGCCTCGTATCGATTCGGTTTTCTCCTCGATTTTTGCTACCAGGTAGGCAATGTATTCGTCGGCAGTGGCAAAATTCTCAGTTTCGATAGTGGCATCGTACAGGCAATTGCCGTTCTTATCTACCAGACCAAACTGTGTTGTGGTTCCTCCGATATCGATGCCGAGTGTAACTTCTTGTTTCATGCTGATTAGGGTTAGGGTTTTTGTAAACTTTTTGCGATGAGGTCAACGCATTAACTGCGAAGATACAGAAAAATGCAAATTTTTACTACTTTTCGGGATGATTGGCATCTGACGGTCCGACCTTTTTTTGGTGCTTTTTGCGTATGAAAAATTTTGTCATTCCTATAGATTTCTCGGCCGAATCGCTCAAAGGAGTCGACTTGGCGCTCCTCTTTTCTCAACATCGGTA
>JBFWIG010000147.1:0-6524 GCA_050256115.1 Bacteroidales bacterium
CCTCTGCTTGTGGGTTTCGTAACAGGGAAATATCTATTAAAGATGAACAACCTGACCCTCTTGGGCGTAATGGCAGGTGCAATGACCAGCACTCCGGGGCTGGCAGCCATCAACAGCCGTTCGGAAGCCAGTATTGCGCAAATTGCGTATGCCTCGGTTTATCCGATAGCATTGGTTGTGATGATTCTGATATCAAATCTGCTCTACCTGATCTAAAAGCAAAGAGTTCACCTTTTCCGGCATCATCCTGCAAAAGCAGCAGGAACAGGTTTAAAAGGTATGAGCCGCTTTATCGTGTGGGCAGTACCTTTTGCAGATAACGTTCCAGTTCGCCCGAAGCCCCAAGATCTATGGCAGCTATCTTTCCCTCAGGATCGATCAAAATCTCAGTAGGAAGTGCCTGTACCGCGAAAAGGGTTGCCACATTGGCCTGCCCCTCCCGCTCTTCATAGAGATTCACCTGTCTCCAGGCAGGTTTATCGGTACGCAGAGCCTCCCGCCACGCTGCAGTATCACGGTCGGAAGCCAACCCTACCATCTCGAATGGCATCTGGCGATAGGTTTCGTACAAACGAGCCAAGCGGCCATGACCCTCGCGACAGGGTCCGCACCAGGAGGCCCAGAACGACAATAGCACATACTTTCCGCGGTAATCAGAAAGTTTCCAGGCACGCCCCTCTGCATCAGTCAAGAGAAAATCGGGAGCAGTTGCACCCACCTCCAGGGCAGCGGCCACTTCGAGAAAATCGGCCATTGCCATTCCCCACTTCGAGTTTTTTGCCTCATCCGAAAAGAGGTTATATTGGGTCTTAACCTCGGCCACCGACGACTCCAACATAAATTGCTCTACATAGAGTTTTGCAGCCAGAGCCGATGAGGAATTTGCGCGGATAAACTCACGGGTTTGCTGACTCATTGCCGTAGAGAGCATCTGACGCAGAGCCATAATAGATCGTTCCGATTGGGCCAGTTTGCTGCTGTCCATCCGCTCGGTTTCGCGCTGCAATGCATCCATATGTTTCCAAATGGGAATAAGCCGCTCTTTTAACCGGGCCAAATCGTCGTTAAAGAGCCCCCCGGACACCCTGGCATAAGGAATACTGTCAGCGTGACCCTCAATTTGAATCGCTGAGGCAGAAAGAATCAACTCGAGCGAACTATAGGGCGCGGGACGAGTGGTAGTTTGACCCGTTCCGGTATAGAGAAAGGCCGAGACCGGTTCCGAAATTGTGCCCGAAATCTGAAACGAACCGGATGCATCGCTGCGAGTGGTTTCGAACCAGGTTTCGCCCTGATGCGTATATACCAGATTAAGTGTAGTACCCGCCTCCATTCCGGGAAAGCGACCCTTAAGCGTAAAGTGGTTGGTTGGCTGCGTAGAGGAGCATGCCACCATAAAGAGAGAGACAAAGAGCAGGCGAAGGGAAAATAGAGCAACTCTGTTCATTTTCAAGAATTTTAAGAGCAAACAAAAATGGGAAGATCGGAGGCGTGGGAGGTATCAGACTCGAGCACCTTTTCAAGAAGGGCTGCCACTGCCCGCTTCCCCACCTCTCCGATATCAACCGAAAATTCGTTGACATATAAATCTATATGACGCTTACAAACCTCATGATCTATCTCACGGGCATAGTGTTGCACAAAACTTCGCGAAGCCTCCCTGTTTTCCAAAGCAAAGGCCACACTGTTACGCATGCAAACATTCAGCGAATGCTTAACCTCATCGGGAAGCGAACGGCGCACAGCAATGGCGCCCAGCGGAACCGGAAGGGAGGTAGCCTCTTCCCAAAGCAGACCCAGGTCGGCCACCTTCTGCAAACCTTTTTTTGCGTAAGTAAAACGGGTTTCATGTATGAGAACGCCTGCGTCGGCCTCTCCGCTAAGAACCGCCTCTTCTATGTTAGAAAAGAGGTAAACGCGCACACGCTTTACGCCCGGAAAGAGAGCCCTTAGCAGTAGCGCAGCTGTAGTATGCGCTCCGGGAATGGCAACCACGGCATGGGGGAGCTCATCGGGATAGAGTTTGTGACGGCTTACCACCAACGGTCCACTCCCGTAGCCCAAGGCACTGCCGGCAGTAAGTAGCTGATACTGGTTGCGAAGGCGGGGATAGAGTGCGTAACTGACTTTAACAATATCCGGCAATCCGCTAAGAGCCATATGGTTAAGCTCCTCTATATCGGCCACATGAAGCTGTAAGTGATAAGGCGGAACCGCAATGCGCTTATGCACCCATGCGTCGAACATAAAGGTGTCGTTTGGACAAGAAGAGAAGGCTAGTTGCAAGTTCATGTTTAGGAAAGTAGCATTAACGTGTTTCTGAGCGCCTCCAGGGCCGACTGAACCTGCCATCGGTCGCGATTTCTGGGTTCAACAGGATTAGAGATGGCTCGAAGCGCCATAAAGGGAATTTTTCGTGTGAGGCAGGCATAAAAGAGCGCGGCTCCCTCCATACTCTCGATATCGGGCCGAAAGAGTGCCCGACGGCGTGCAATGACATCGGAGCTACCCGAAACTGTCTGCACTGTGATTCCCTTTACAACCGGCAAAGAAGAGAGAATAGCCCATTGAGGAAGTGCTGTAATGCAGGGATTTACAAGAATTCCGTCCGATTGGAATACCGTCTCTTCTTTGTACCAGCCCAACTGCGTGGCCGAAATAAATTGGCCCCTGTTATCTGCGCCTAAATCGGCAAAACAGTCGCTGGCCTCCAGCACAACCGAACCTACGGGAAGAGAGGGTAAAAAAGAGCCGGCTATTCCCACATGAATCACTACATCTACAGCGCTCACCGCTAAAGCAGCACCCAAAGCAAAGGCAGTAGAATGAACACCTATTCCTGTGGTCAGATAAGAGATAGTGCAACCATCGATAGTAAGGCCGTGCGCTGTTTCCACCTCGCCGGGGGTAGCTGCCACAATCAGGAGGTTTTTCATAGGCCTGCAGCAATCAATTACATCTGCATCACTACCCTGAAGCCAATGGTATCGAAGCGGGAATCAACAGCAGAAAAACGGGTAAAGATCCGGCAAAAATCGGAACGGCTATTCCAGGCTCCTCCCCTGATTACACGGAAAACTCCGCTTACGGGGCCCTTTGGATCTTTCTCATCGCCGCGGTTATAGTAACCCGAACGGAAATAGTCAAAACACCACTCCCAGACATTTCCACTCATATCATGCAACCCAAAAGCATTGGGTTTTAGAAGAGCCACAGGCATGGCACCCCCGGAAGAGTTCATCACATACCAGGCAACAGAGTCAACCGAGGCGTGACCACTAAAGGCATAGGGCGAAGCACCTCCCCCTTTCCCTTCGGAGGCAGCAAACTCCCACTCCGCTTCGGTAGGTAATCTGTAGGTAGAACCGGTTTGGGTCGACATCCATTTACAAAAGGCGGTAGCACCCTCCCAGGTCACAAAAATTACCGGAAAGTTTTCGAATCCCTTAACCACTTCGTAACCCTTTTCGGTTTTCTGAATACGGCATTTTTCCAACCCATATGAACCACCAATCTTAATCCATCCGTCAATGACTTCGCTGCTTTCGTTTTTTACATCATTCAGAAACTGACAGAACTGATGGTTGGTAATCTCTGTTTTAGCAATAAAGAAGGGGGAAACCTCTACTTTATGCATAGGTCCGTCCTCCTTGGTAGCACTGTCGGTACCCATATAGAAAGAGCCGCCCTTAAGCGAGACCATCTCAATTTCGCGTATCCCTACAGGATCTATCCGACGGAGGGCGTCGAGCGCAGGCAGATAGTTCTTATCCAAAGCCTTTGTGTACCAGCGGCGGGCCATCTCCAGATCTTGCGGCACCCCGAGCCCCTTCTCACAAAGCAGACCCAACCTGTAATCGGCAGCAGCCACCCCGTTATCGGAGGCAAACATATAGGCCACGGCAGCCTGTTTCGGATTGGCTTCGGTGCCCAGCCCCATCTCATACATATAGCCCAGGAAGTATTGGGCCTCGGCATATTTCTCGGCCACCATCTCCATCAGAACCAAGGCATTATCGTACGATTCTACCTTAACCCCTTTTACAACAATCATTTCGCCAAACTTCAGAATGCTGATTTCATCGCCCATCTCCATGGCACGTGAATAGAGGAGAGACGCGGCATCAAAATCGCCCTCGGCGGCCTTTTGATTGCCGGATTGACGCAACTCAATAGCCGATTGCGCAAATAGAGAGAAAACAGAGGAGAAAACCAGAAGCGAAATAAACAGAACTTTTTTCATGCTAAAATCTAAGTTAATAAAACCATTTCGATCCACTCTTTTTGCGTTTTTTGTGAAGAGAACCGCCCGATAAACAGTGCGCTAAGTTACAAAAAAGATGATCAAAATTTGTACCTTTGTCGCTCCTAAAGGGTTTTTCACCTACTCAACTGCCAGATTTCTCCGTTATGGATGTTCAACAGGTAAAACAAAGATTCGGAATTATTGGGAATGCACCTGCGTTGCTGAGAGCCATCGATGTAGCGCTTCAGGTTGCCCCCACCGATCTGTCTGTGCTGGTTACAGGAGAGAGCGGCGTGGGGAAAGAGGTTTTTCCGCAGATCATTCATCAGTTTAGTGCTCGGAAACATGGTCCCTATATAGCCGTGAATTGCGGAGCTATCCCCGAAGGAACCATCGATTCTGAGCTGTTCGGACATGAAAAGGGCTCTTTCACCGGTGCCACCGACAGTCGAAAAGGCTATTTCGAAGTGGCATCAGGTGGCACGATCTTCCTGGATGAGGTGGCAGATCTTCCGCTCTCTACGCAGGTTCGGCTGCTGCGTGTGCTCGAAACCGGCGAATTCATCAGGGTAGGCTCCTCAAAAATTCAGAAAACCGAGGTTCGGGTTATTGCCGCCACCAACGTTGATATGTTCAAAGCCATAAGGGACCAACGGTTCCGCGAAGATCTCTACTATCGCATCTGTACCGTACCCATTTCGCTGCCTCCCCTGCGCGAACGGCCCGACGACGTACTGCTGCTCTTCAGAAAGTTTGCTGTAGACTTTTCGGAGAAATACCGCATGCCCTCCATCCAGCTCGATGATGAGGCCAAAGGGGTACTCACCCGATTTGCCTGGCCTGGTAACATCCGGCAACTCAAAAACATTACCGAACAGATCTCCATTATCGAGACACAGCGCGAAATCTCCGGAGCTGTGTTACGACGCTATCTGCCTGACCATATGGAATCTCGCCTGCCGGCCATCCAGGGGAACCGACACGACGACACACGCAGCTTCTCTTCCGAAAGGGAGATTCTCTACAAAGTGCTGTTCGATATGCGAAACGACATAACCGACCTGAAAAAACTGGTGGGCGAAATTATAGCCAAAGGGGTAGATAACCGTGATATTCAACAAGACAATGCGGGAATTCTGCAAAAGCTATACAGCACGCCCGATTACCCCTTTCCTCCCAAAACGGCTCCTTCCGAACCTATACATTTTGCCTCTGCTGCTTCTGATACCACCATTCAGGATACCTTAGAAATTGAAGAGGAGTCGCTCTCCATTACCGACAAAGAGATGGAGCTGATCAGGAAGGCGCTCGACAAGTACGACGGAAAAAGAAAACTGGCGGCCAAAGAGTTGGGGATCTCAGAGCGCACCCTCTACCGTAAAATTAAAGAACACAATATCGGTTAAGCCTATGATCCTCTCCTCCCCATTTTCGCAAAACAGCCGGTTCGGCCAAAAGATGCACAGGATATGGATTGTCGTTATCGTGATCCTCATCATACAGGGGTGCAAACTCACTATCTCCACCACCGATGCCTCCATTTCGCCCGAAACAAAAACCTGCTCGGTGCAAAATTTTCCTAACCGTGCGCTGGTTGTAAACCCTTCGCTTTCGCGAAAAGTATACGATGATCTTCAGGATAAAATTCAGTCGCAAACCTCACTGCGGATGGTTAATGGAGAGGCCGATGTAATGTTCGAAGGGGAAATTACAGGGTATGAAACCCGACCGGCGGCCATTACCGGCCAGAATGTGGCGGCTTTGGACCGTTTAACCATTACCATACAGGTAAAATTCACCAATAACAAAGATCCAAAATTCAGTTACTCCAAGTCGTTCTCCAGGTATGCCGACTACTCAAGAAACCAGTCGTTTGCCTCGGTAGAAAACGATTTAATCGACGAGATTATTCCGCTAATCCTGGAAGATATTTTTAACGCGGCTTTTGCCAATTGGTAATGAAGAGTACCCTCCATGCAGAGATCAAGCCGACACGGCTTCTGAAACAGCTCTACACGGGCCAACCGCCTTCTGGAGATCTGCTGCCTATGCTGGAAAAGGCCGTGGCCGCCTGGCCCTATTTTGCTACTGCACAACTGGCACTACTGGAGGCAATCTATCCTGCCCGGTGTCAGAAGGAGTCGACGCTGGTTTCCGACACAGCCATCCGGCTCCCCGAAAGGAGCGCCATGTTCGGAATTCTCTATCCCGAAACGGAAAAATTGGCAGAGTTGCTTTCCGGAGAGCTCCCTTCGGCAGGCGAAGAGGTGATCACACT
>JBFWIG010000148.1:0-6470 GCA_050256115.1 Bacteroidales bacterium
TTCCCGGGCACTGCTGATGGCCGCGTTCCACCGCGACATCCCGTGGGTAATCTTTTCCATATAGCTGTCGATAATCACAATGGAATTGTCGACAATCATGCCCAGTACCACAATCAGCCCCGCCAGAGTAACGGTGTTCAGTTCCAGTCCCGCCAGAAACATGATTCCAAGCGATATAAAAATGCTCAGTGGTATGGATGCCGCGGCCACTGAGGCCACCCGGAGAGGCAGGAGCAACATGGTGACCAGAACCACCGCAGCGATGGCCAGAAAGAACTCTTTCAGGAAGGTGGATATGGATTTACCCACCACCTTTGGCTGGTCGGCAATGCGCTCGATCACCACCCCCTCGGGGAGTTCCTTCTGAAAGGTCTGCAATACCTGATCCACCTCTTCGCCGTACTGAACGATATTGTTTCCGGGCTGCATCTCCATGGAGATGAGCAGGCATTTTTTGCCATTGTTCTTTATGTAGCTGTCGGGCTCCGGAAATTCGCGCACGATTCGGGCCACATCTTTCAGCCGGATGATATTCCCTCCCGGATCGGAATAGATAATCTGCTCGGCAATCTCCTCCTCCGTGCGGTAGGTCTCGGCAATGTGAATAGGGCTCTCGGTGCGGCTGTTTTCGATCGATCCGCTCCCTGTTGTGAATCCCTGCAGGAACAGATTCGCCAGCAAGGTGTTGGTGCTGATGCCGTAGGTGGAAAGTTTTTCGGGTTCCAGATATATACTAATCTGTTCGCTCTGCAAACCGTAATGCCGGAGTTTCGATACCGATTCAATGCGGCGAAGCCGGCTTTCGAGCTCTTTTTGATACTCTTCGAGTTCGCGATAGCTTTTGTTTTCGCTCTCCAGGGTAATGAGCAAGGCCGAGGTTTGACCAAAATCGTTATTGGCCATCAGGGCCAGCACTCCGGTGGGCAGTTCGTTCTTGAAGGTATTTAAGCCGTGGTTGAGTTTCGACCAGAACTCATCGGCGTTCTTCACATTATCGTTCAGTTCCACAAACACGATCATCATGCCCTCTTTCGACACCGAATAGGTCTTTTTCTTCTTGATCTCCTTGTATCCAAAGAGGTATTTCTCCACTGCCTGGCTCAGCTGGTTCTCCACTTCCTCCGAACTGGCACCCGGATAGACCCCGATGACCAATCCCTGCCTTATGGTAAACTCAGGGAACTCCTGACGGGGCATGTGCAGCAGGGCATAAACGCCCAACATCACCAGAATTCCTGACACCAGCAGGATAATCTGGCGGTGCTTCATGGCCGCTTCGATGAATCCGATATTTCGCTTCATGTTACTTTACTGTTTCGATGTTCATTCCGTTGCTCAGTTTCTGGAAACCTTCCACCACGATCTCTTCTCCTTCCGAGAGGCCTTCGGTCACCACCACACCCAGCTGATGCAGTGCTCCTGTGGTGATGCTTCTCTTTGCCGCCTTTCCGGAGGCATCCTTCACGAAGACCGACTGGAGGCCTTGGGCATCCACCTGAACCGCTTCGATGGGGATTACTACTCCGCGCGTAGGGGTCATATCCTCTATGGTCACCCGACACACCATGCCCGGTTTGAGGAGCCGATCGGGATTCTGAACCGCTATTTTCACGGAGTAGGTATGAGAAATGGGGTTGGCGACGACCCCGATCTCTTCGACGACCCCCTCAAAGGCTTTGTTGTCTAGCGCCAGCACCTGGGCCGTGGCTTTCTGTTCCTGGCGAATCTGGCCAACTTCCTTTTCGGGAACAGGCGTTTTCACAAACACCTTGTCGATTTGTACCAACGTCAGCACCGAAGAGGTTGGGATAATGTTGGTTCCCGGTTCTATGGAGCGTTTGCTGATCAAGCCCGATGCGGGGGCATACAACCGGCAGTCGTTCACACTTTTTAGCGCTATTTGGGTGGCCGCTTTCGACTGCTCCAGCGCTGTTTCAACTTCCACAAACTTAATGGCAGGCAAGCTCCCCTTTCTGTAGATTTCGGACAACCGATTATAGGCATCTTCCGCTCTTTTCTGAGTGGACAGTGCCATATTGTAGGTGTTCTGAAGGCTGCTGTTACTCAGCTCGGCAAGCAATTGCCCCTTTTGAACATAAGCACCCTCTGCCACATATACCTTTTGGATGGTACCCATTACGGAGAAACTGAGGGGAATCGTTACGGATTCTTCGATGGTGCCGACATACGACTGGGAAGGGGTTTCGTTTAAGAGTACCGCAACGGTTTTAACCTTCAGGTGCTCTTCCGGCGCGGCTTCGGGCGCGCCCGGCCGACAACCTCCGATGCAAAGTGCCGGGATAAGTAATAATGGGATAATGTATGTATTCATGGTAGTCTGTTTTCGGGGTTATTGGTTCTTGATTCCGTTTAATAGAATGTCTGTCAGGATATTAAATGATTCATCAAGTTGGTATTTGATTTCGCTGGTAAGGATCTCCAGACTCAGGCTGCGCAGGGTGCTGACCATGAGGAACGAAAATATATCCGCTTGTTGGGCAATGCCGGGTTTGAATTCCCCGGTTTCCACCCCCGACAGGATTATGGATTTTATCAGCATGATTTCCTTCGAGTCCAGTTTTGTTTTCAGTACTGCCATAAGTTGTGGGTTGTCGCGTAGTTCCCCTTTGGCGATAGCGTACAGATTGGCCTTGCTTTTGAGCGTTTCGGTGGTGGTATGGATAAACGCACTTATTTTCCCGATGGCGTCGGGGCATGCACTGGTGGCCGCCTCAATATCCGCGAGAGCCTCCGCCAGTTCCTGACCGACCACTGCCTCAAAGATCTCTTCCTTGTTTTTGAAATAGTAGTACAGGGTGCTTTTCCCCCGTCCTGTCTTGCGGGCAATATCTTCCATAGTGGTCTTCACCAGGCCGTATTGCTGGAACAACTGTCGGGCAGCCTGCACCACCTCGCTGTGGGTTATTTCTTCTTTAGTGTACTCTTTTTTGTTCATTTCGACCGATTTCGTTTTTCGGTCCAAAATTAAGCATTATTTTGGTTGGCGCAACCATACGACTGATTTTAGTTTCATCTCCCATACCTCTTGGAAAACTTTCGAGTGTGGAAGAATATCTTGCGATTTTCACATGAATTTTCGAGTGTGGACGAAAATTTTTCAGCCCTGAAGAAGTAAAAAAAGAGAGTGCCTCCATTTAGGAAAGCACTCTCTTTTTGGATTTGTCTTTTTTCGGTTGGGCGATAATCGGGTTGACTTTTCGACAGGATCAGGAAGCAGCCCCTTTGTCGAGTTGTTCTTGAACAATGGCATCAATTACGGCAACTGCGGTGATGTTTACGATGTCGCGCACCGAACTCTCGAAGTCGGTAAAGTGAATCGGTTTTTTCAGACCCATCTGGATGGGTCCGATCGATTCGGCATAGCCCATTTCGCGCAGCAGTTTGTAAGCCGAATTGGCCGAGCTGAGGTTGGGGAAAACCAAGGTGTTTACCTCTTTGCCAGCCAGTCGGGTGAAGGGGTATTTCCGGTCGCGCAGCTCTTTGTTCAAGGCAATATTTACCTGCATCTCGCCATCGATTGCCAAGTGGGGGTATTGTTTGTGCAGAATTTTTACCGCCTCATGTACCATTACGGGGCTGCCCTCGTTGTCGGCGCCAAAGTTGGAGTACGAAAGCATCGCAATCACAGGCTCCATGGCAAAGAACCGGACCGTATGCTCGGCCAGACGGGCAATGTCTACCAGCGTGTCGGTATCGGGGTGCCGGTTAATGAGCGTATCGCACATAAAGTAGGTGCCCTTTTTGGAGGTGAGAATGTGCATGGTGCCAAAGTGGTTCAGCCCGTCGCGGATTCCGATGACCTCTTTTGCCACCTTGATGGTGTTGGAGTATTTGGTATACACCCCGGTGATAAAGGCATCGGCCTCTCCGGTCTCGACCATCATCATCCCAAAATAGTTGCGTTCGAACATCTTGTCGCGCGCCTCATCGTAGGTAGCGCCCTCGCGTCCCCGCTTTTCGGAGAGAATCTGTGCGTAGCGGGCACGGCGCGGCTCCTGATTGTCGTGACGCAGGTTTACTACCTCGCATCCCTCCAGGCTCAGCTCCAGTTCGGCCGCCATCTTGGTAATTTTTTCATCGTTGCCCAACAGAATGGGTTTACAGATACCCTCCTCATAGGCCTGTACCGCAGCCTTTAACATATTGGGATGACTTCCTTCGGCAAAGACAACCCGTTTGGGGTTGCTGCGAGCCATATCGATAAAACGGCGCGTCATACGGCTCTCGTAGCCCATGTTCTCGCGAAGCTGCATCTTATAGGCATCCCAGTCGGTAATGTCACGCCGTGCCACACCCGATTCCATGGCAGCCTTTGCCACAGCGCACGAAACCTCGGTAATTAACCGGGGGTCAACGGGTTTAGGAATAAAGTAGTTGCGGCCGAAACTGAGCCTCGACACATTGTATGCCACGTTTACCACGTCGGGAACCGCGGCTTTAGCCAGTTCGGCAATGGCCTTTACGGCAGCCAGTTTCATCTCCTCGTTGATGGCACGGGATCGGGTATCGAGGGCACCGCGGAAGATGTAGGGGAAGCCGATTACGTTGTTAATCTGGTTAGGGTAGTCGGAACGTCCTGTGGCCATAATGACATCGGGGCGAGAGGCCATCGCTTCGTCGTACGAGATTTCGGGGGTGGGGTTGGCCAATGCAAAGACGATGGGATTTGGATTCATGCTCCGGATCATCTCCTGGCTCAACACATTCCCTTTCGAAAGACCCAGGAACATATCGGCGCCTTTAATGGCGTCGGCTAATGTTTTGATATCGGTTCGGTCGGTTGCAAAGACCTTTTTTGAGGCATTTAGGTCGGTTCGGGCAGTAGAAATCACCCCCTTGCTATCGAGCATTACAATATGCTCTTTTTTGGCACCCAGTGCCATATAAAGTTTTGTACAAGAATTGGCCGATGCACCTGCACCGTTTACCACGATCTGAATCTCCTCAATCTTTTTGCCGGCCACTTCCAGTGCATTCAATAAACCTGCACTGGAGATAATAGCGGTTCCATGCTGGTCGTCGTGCATCACCGGAATATCGAGCTCCGCCTTTAACCGCTCCTCAATTTCGAAACACTCCGGTGCCTTAATATCTTCCAGATTGATACCCCCAAAGGTGGGAGCAATGGCCTTAACCGCCTGAATGAATTTTTCGGGGTCCTTTTCGTCCACTTCAATATCGAACACATCGATACCGGCATAGATTTTAAAGAGAAGGCCTTTCCCCTCCATTACCGGCTTCCCGGCAAGGGTGCCGATGTCGCCCAATCCAAGAACGGCGGTGCCGTTCGAGATAACAGCTACCAAATTGCCTTTGGCCGTATATTCGTATGCCTTCTCGGGATCTTTTTCTATTTCGAGGCAGGGTTCGGCTACACCCGGCGACTAGGCCAGGGCCAGATCGGCCTGTGTGGAGTAGGGTTTTGTGGGAACCACCTCAATTTTCCCCGGTTTTCCCTGGGAGTGGTAGAGTAATGCGGCTTCTTTGGTAACTTTGCTCATAGGTAAATGTGTTAACTTGCTATTTATTACTTTCTTCCTGTTAGGAAGCGAAAGAATACGAGTGGCAAATGTACGTAATTGTAACGATTCAATCCCTGCGACCCGCCTCTTTCTCTGGATTCGTGCCGAAACTTGATTATATTTGCTCTATGCGCTGATGCGCTGCGCGCAAGTGCTCTGGTGCAGAAAAGAAGTGCTCTGGAGCTTCGAAGCGCGTGCGCGCTTCGAGTGCTGCGCTTCGCGCGAAACGACAAATACGCGCAAGCGCGAAAAAGAGCTCCGTTCATGGCGCGAAGCGCAGCACTAGAGTACCTGAAGCGCCACAGCGCTTCGATGCATTAGAGCACTGATTCACCATTCACCACTAACCATTCACCATTTTTTTCTTTCCTATGCACACTCGCCTATATCCTCTCACTCCGTTTTTTTTGCTTCTGGTTTTGTTTTTGGGGTATGGTTGTAACTCGGGTTCCGGGGTAAACTCGGATAGCGTGGAGGCCGATGTTTTGATGGGTAGGCAGGGGAGTGATCCGGTTTATCTTTCGCCGCTTTCGCTGGTAAGCCATCCTTCCGGGGGTAAGATCTATGTGGGCTTGTCGACTGCGGCTTCGGTGGCGGTGGTAGATGTGGAAACTTCGCGTCTGGAGCGTACTATTTCGCTCCCTTTTCAGCCCAAAGCCGTGGCTGTCTCGGCCGATGGATCTCAACTTTTTCTGGCCGATGGCCAACCGCAGGGGCATGTGTATGCGCTCTCTACGGTAAACGACTCTTTGCTTTGGAAACTGGCAGTGGAGCATACTCCCACGGCTTTGGCATTCGATGCCGTAAACCAACTGCTCTATGTGGCCAATCGCTTTTCGAATAGCATATCGGTGGTAGACCCGCAAAAGAGAAGCTGCATTGCCCGGCTGCCTGTAATCCGTGAACCCAAATCGGTAAAGGTTTCGC
>JBFWIG010000149.1:0-6436 GCA_050256115.1 Bacteroidales bacterium
TAATCGCGGGGGTAGAGTTCTACCTGGGCCATCACAGGTTTGTAGCCGGCCATCTGTAACTGAAAGAGCAGCTTGTGCATGGCCGAACCATGCAAACCGGGGCTGTTGTCCAGCAGGAGTCGATTGCCGGGAAGGGGGAGGAGGGTGCGCGACGTTAGTAAGGCTTCGAATTCATTGTCGAGCAGGTAACGGCCCGCTACATCCAGTTGTATGCCGATACCGGCCTTTTCGGCTTCGGCACGCAGGCGATGAAGCCACCCGGAAATGGCTTGGGGCGTATGGGTTTTGGCATTGTGGCTGCCGATGGTTACCGCTGTTATGCATTGGGTAATGCCCATGATTTGCATCTGCCTGAGCATGGCCAGTGCTTCTGCCATTGAGGAGGGGCCATTGTCGGCCTCCGGCAACAGTTTAGAACCGAAGTCGCAGCGATAGGGGGTAATCTCAACGGGCTGTTTTTTGAAGGGCGAAAACATGGGTGAGAGCGATTGTGCGAATTTTGGGGCCGTCTTGCGAAGTAACAGATTGGTTATTTGCACACAAACCTACATACATTCCGAAGAATAATGGGCTGTTTTTCTAAAAAAATGGTGTTTTTTTTAGATTTTTTTTGGATTACACTTTCTCTCGGAATAGCGGACTTCTGTTGTTATCGAAAATGGGTACTATGGGTTGCGGTTCTTCCACGCCAGAAAGCGCGCCGGGTTCTCCACCGCAATCCTCCGGAAGCTCTCTTCGCCCATCACCGCCCGAATGTTTACGCTAAACCACCGTTCGTTTCGTTTCATCGACGACATATAGTAGTCGGATCCAAAGAGGATCTTATCTGCCATGCTGTAGCCGCCTCCGGCTGCCGCTCCTGCAGCTCCCGACGCTGCTGTCACTTCTTCTGACTTTGCAACTGCCTCTGCTGCTGCCCCCGCTTCTCCTGCAGCCGCTCCTGCACGGTGTTGCGCCATTACGTGGAAGAAGGCCATCAGATCGGGGTGGGCCGACGAGAAGGAGATGTCGGCATAGACGCCGGGGTAGCTTTTCATCAGCCGGCAGATGTGGCTGCACCAGTTGTCGTGCGGGTTTCCCCCTTCACGGTAGAGCTCCATGCAATCCTCTTCGCCCCCAAAGTGGGCAAAGCAGATCTTGAGCCCCGCAAACTGTTGGAGCAGCGGCTCGTAATTCAGGGGGTGGTTGTACCGTTCGGCCCATCCCCGCAGTGAGGCGGGGGAGAGGGGCTGCCCTGTGGGGAGGTGCCGTGTGTTCAGCTGCCCGGTGATGCGCTGCCTGGTGTTGAGCTGCCCGGTATGGGGAGGGCAGTATCCAGGCTCGGGGCGGGTTCGGCCATAGACCGGGCCGTTGCGTGAGCAGTGCACCATTACGGGTATGCCCCTTTGGGCCACCCACGCCCAGAGGGGCATCAGGCGGCTGTCGGTGGGGAAGAAGCCCATGGCCGGGTAGAGTTTAATGCCGGCAAAGCCCCGGGTTAGCAAACAGCTTTTGGCCAGGGCAATCAGATGGGGCCTGCGCGGGTCGGCACAGAAGAAGGGGAGGAGGGCATCGCCCCACGGTTTTGTGGCTTTGAGTTGTGCCACCTCCTCCAGTTGGTGCAGGTAGTTGTAGGGTTTCCCTGATGCGGGATCGGTAGAAAAGCCCCCTGCGCCCATATAGTCGAAGTCGATGGTGTGCACGGCAAATCGGGTGCCGGTGGGGTAGAACCCCTGCAGTTGGGTAAAGATTTCGGTCTGGGAGGCCTGGCTGCCTCGCAGCAGAAAGAGGGCCATTCGGGCCGATCGCTTGTGGCTATTCCGGCCGTTTCCGCACCCCCTCAGCAGGGCATCGGGCTGCCTTCGCGCCGCTCTCCGGCTCTCCCTTCCTCTGCGACCCGAGAGGCGGGGCATCCCCGACAGCAGGTAGAGCAAAAGAATCCAGATTTTCCGGAACCGTCCCTTGCGAGCCAGAAGCCCCTGCATAGGTACAAAGCGGAGGGGCACATGGTTGAGGGTAAAGATATGGGTGTGGATATTGATCATCGCCTTTTTTGCGGGCTAAAATTAACCGCTCATCTCTCCATTTTCCGCTAACGTCCTCATGCATTAGCCATTTCGGCCTTTTAGGGCGGTTCTTACCCCTTTCTCATCACCGCTCCGGCAGGGCTGCCAGGTTACTTTTGTGGAGTTTTGGTTCAATGCCGCACCTCATGTTTGCCCCGCACCTCATTTTTGCGCTTCTCCTTATTTTTGCTCCGCTTCTCTTTTCGGGTTGCGCCGCCCTTTCCGAAACCCATCGCAATGTGGTGGGGGCTTTTGCTGCCCGGGTCGATTCGCTCGCGATGTCGCCCTCGGCGTTGACAGGGGAGTTGGCGCGGCTTCGAATGGCGCGCGGGGCCATCTACAGCGCCACGCTTTCCGATCCGCAACTCCGCATAAATGAGCTGGATGCACTCCTCTCCGATGCCTCGGCCCAGGCCGTGCCGGCAAAGGCAGCCGATCTCTCGGCGCAGTTGTTACAATCGTATGCCGGGGCCCTTCACTATTTGGTGCACGAAAACCGATACGAACCTTTCGGGGTGGTTTCGCGTTCGCTGGGGCGTAAAATCGACGGGTTTGTGGCCGATTATAATGCCTTGGAGTGGGGTAATCCGCTACCCGTGGGGTACGGATTGTTGGCCGGCCGCCTTGTGGGAGCGGCCCGGATGCGATGGCTTCGGTTTCGGCAGGCAAAAGCGCTCCGGGAGCTGGTGCTGCAGGCCGACACGCTGGTGGCGCTGATAACCGACAACATGATCGGTTCGCTCAACAGCAAAAGCTTTACCGATATGCTTACCTACGAGGAGGAGGCGCTTCGGACGGCCTATCTCACCCGTCTCCGCTTTGCCCGTATGCACGCCCTCTCGCCGCTCACCCCTGCCGACGATCTGGACTATCTGGCTTTGCAACGTGCTCTTGAGGATGCAAAAGCGCTTCGGCGCCGCACCGTTTCGGCGTTGCGTTCGTTTCGGAATGCGCATGCCAAGTTGGCGGTGGCGCTCCAAAAGCCCCGCAACTTTATGACGCTCTTCGAAGAGGCCGAGCTGGCCGCCGACGAGGGCACCGATTGGTTTACCGATTTTCTGACACTTTCGCCATGGCTCTGAAAACCTCCCCAAAAGAGAAGCCGCAACCGCAACCGTTGCCTGCAGCCTCTTCTAAAGAGAAGCCTCTCCCGCAACCGCTGCCCGAAACGCTAAAGGCGCTGGCAAAAGCGATGTTAGAGGTAGAGACGGCGCGAACCGAACCTGATTTGCCACAGGAGGAGCGGTTACTGCTGGAGCGGCTCTCGCTGCAGTTGCGGCAGACCGAGCGCGACCTCATGCAAAAGGCGAATGCCGATTTGGTGAAGCTATGGAAAGGCCATCATCTGCAGTTGCAGGGGCTGACAGCCGAGATCCGTTCGGCGGGCCGCAAGCTTTCGGGGCTTACGGCCCGGCTGGAACGGGTTAATCGGTTGTTGCGCGATCTGCTCAGGGTTGAGCGGGCACTACTGCCCGATTCCTAACGCCCCTTTTACCTCCAATGCGCTTCTGTTACTTTCTCTGCTTTTCTCCACTGCGCGTTTGCCACTTTACATACTTGGCGTTTACCACTTTACGTACTTGGCGTTCATCAGGAAGTTGTAGTCGTGGGCAACGGCCTCGAGAGGCGGAACGGTGTAGGCCTCCTGTTCTATGTAGTAGATAGAGAGACCGGCCTTTTTAGAAACGGCAAATAGCGATTCGAAGTCGTTGCGGCCTTTGCCGAATTCGGTGCTTTCGTTCTTCTCTTTGTGGGCATCTTTGAGGTGCCAGTTGGCAAACCGTCCGGGATATTTGTTAACGTACGCCACACAGTCGCCTCCGCCCAGCAGCACCTGGCAGGTATCCATCTGGAAAGTAACCAGTTTGGGGTCGGTATTCTGCAGCATCACATCGTAGGGCAGCTCGCCATCGAGCGGATGGAATTCGGTAACGTGGTTGTGGAAGGCAAAACGCAGTTTGTGGGCTTTTGCCATCTCGCCCAGTTTGTTAAACTGTTCGGCCAGCCGTTTTACATCGGCAATGGTTTTGAGTTGCCCTTCGGGGTAGCTGGCCTGGACAATCCATTCGGCGCCCGTCTCAACCGTGGCGGCCATGTTCTGTTTCCAGAAATCCCACCCCTGCTGGTCGTTCGGCGCCAGCAGTCCGCTTCCGGTGTGCGACCCCGAGAGGCGCATACCCATATCGGCCAGAATCTTCTGAAACTCTTTCGGGTCGCGCCCGTAAAATTTGCCGTTGCTGTAGCTGGCTGCTTCTAAGTGCGGAAACCCGATTTTAGCAAGCTGCTGCAGCGTGCCCATAAAATCGCGACTAATTTCGTTGCGCACACTGTAAAGTTGAAGACCAATCTGCTTCTTTTTGGCTTCGGCCGAAAACGACTCGGCTGCAAATGCTTCGGGAAGAAGAGCGGAGGAGGCGAGGAGGCCAACGGCAGACTTTAGGAAATTTCTACGTGTAATCATAATACATTAATTAATGGTTAATGGATTGGTGCTTCGCGCTGCGCGCAAGTGCTGAAAAGAAGGGTGCTCTGGTGCTTCGCGCTGCGCGCGAGTGCTGAAAAAAGTGCTCTAGTGCTTCGCGCTTTGCGCGAGTGATGCGCTGCGCGCGGAAAAAAAAGTGCTCTGGTGCTCTGGAGCACTCAAATCGCTCAGCGATTTGAAGCACTGTTTCTCTGTTTCTCTCAAATCGCTAAGCGATTTGAAGCACTAGAGCACTCAAATCGCTATGCGATTTGAAGCCCTATTTCTCTGTTTCTCTAATTTTTTCGAGGTTTTGTTTGAGTTGTTGGAGTTTTTTGGGGTTTTGGGTGGCGATGTTTTGTTGTTCGGAGGGGTCGCGGTCGAGGCGGTAGAGTTGTGCTTGTTTGTTGTTGCCCATTTCGGTGTTGGTGACAACGGAGTGGGCGGGGCCGTTGGAGGGTGCGATGTATTTCCAGTTGCCTTCGCGGTAGGAGAGGGTGCCGGCGCTTTGAACTACGTGTTTACGCCCTTTGGGATCTTTGCCTGTCCAGGCGGCCAGTTGGTTCTGGCTGTCGGGGGCTTCGCCGGGTTGAAGGGGCTGGCCGGTGAGGGCTGCCATGGTGGCCGGGAGGTCGGGCTGGCTGATGAGGGCGGTTGAGGTTTTGGGTTTTACTTGGGCGGGCCACCGTACCAGGAAGGGAACGCGGGTGCCGGCATCGAAGGCGCTGTATTTGCCGCCCCGGAGGATGCCCGAGGGTTTGTGGTTGCCCAGGAGTTCTACGGCCTGGTCTTTGTAGCCGTCGTCAACCACCGGGCCGTTGTCGGAGCTGAGGATTACCAGGGTGTTCTCGGTGAGGCCCAGGCGGTCGAGGGTGTTGAGTACCTGGCCAACGCTCCAGTCGAACGAGAGGATGGCGTCGCCTCTGGGGCCCATGCCGCTTTTACCCGCGAATCGGGCGTGCGGAACGCGGGGCACGTGGATGTCGTGGGTGCCAAAGTAGAGAAAGAAGGGCTTCTCCTTGTTGGTTTCGATGAATTGAACGGCTTTACGAGTAATGGAGTCGGCAATGTCTTCGTCTACCCAGAGGGCCGATGTGCCCCCTTTCATGTAGCCAATCCGGCTGATACCGTTTACGATGGTCATGTCGTGGCCGTGGCTGGGGTGCAGTTTGAGCAGTTCGGGATGGGTTTTTCCCAACGGCTCGCCCGGGAAGGGCTTTTGGTAGCTTACCGAAATCGGATCGGAGGGGTCGAGCCCTACTACTTTTTGGTTCTCCATAAAGACGCAGGGTACGCGGTCGCCCGTGGCTGCCATGATGTAGGAGTAGTTGAAGCCGATGTCGGCAGGGCCGGGGGTTACGGTGCCGTTCCAATCTTGTTGACCCTGAACGCCCAGCCCCAGGTGCCATTTGCCAACCACGCCGGTGGTGTAGCCGGCCCGTTGCATGATGTCGGCCACGGTGGTGGTTTGGGGCGGTATGATGAGTGAGGCATCGCCGGTGGCCACTCCGGTGCCTTGCCGTCGCCAGGCATAGTGGCCGGTGAGCATGGCATACCTCGAGGGGGTGCTGGTGGCCGACCCGGCATAGGCGTTAAGGCAACGAACCCCTTCGCGGGCCAGCCTGTCGACATTGGGCGTTTGCACCGCCGTGGCGCCATAACAACTCAAGTCGCCATAACCCACATCGTCGGCGTAGATAATCACAACATTGGGAAGTCTCTTTTCCGCCGGAGGCGAACCGGCCGGGGTCGAACCCGAAGAGGCAGGATGGGCTGCGGCAGTTGCTGCATACCCCGAAGCGAGGAGGAGGGAGAGGGAGAGACGCATATTTTAATGGTTAGTGGTGAAGCGCTGCGCGCGAGTGCTCTGGTGCTTCAAAGTGCATTTGCACTTTGAGTGCTCTAGTGCTGCGCTGACGCGCTAAAGGTG
>JBFWIG010000150.1:0-6433 GCA_050256115.1 Bacteroidales bacterium
TTTTCTGGGACTGCCCACTCCGGCCAACGCCTTCTTCCTTCTCTCACTGGTATTTTGGGTTCAACCGGAAACCGGTGCAATAAGCGGAGTGGCACCCTGGATGTATGTTGCGATTGCACTGCTCTTTTCGGGATTGTTGGTTTCTGAAATTCCCATGTTCTCATTGAAAGTGAAGCACCTTGCCTGGAAGGGCAACCAGATTCGCTACCTGTTTCTGGCACTCTCACTCCTTTTAGCGGGCTTCTTGCAGATGCGTTCGCTCACACTTATCATTCCTCTTTACATTCTTTTGTCGATAGCCTCATCTCTCAAAAAATCAGCCTGAATGTACCGTCGATACCTGCCCTTCCGGGCACTTGCCTTGCTTCTTCTCTGTTCCGGATTGTCGTGCCGCGACAACAGCCGGCCCATTCCGGGCGGAAACATCTCTTTTTATACTCCTATAAATCAGGAAGTCTATAAACTTTCGTCCGAAATTCCCGTGCAATTTGTTTTTCGTGATACCACACAACTGCCCGATTCCATTATTCTGGAAGTAAACGGCCAACGCGTTGCATCTATGCCGGGAAGTGCACCCAAAACCACTTGGAAAGCCAACGAAAAACAGACCGGGGTGGTACAGCTCTCCGCAAAGGCCTGGTACAAGAAGGGCCTTACCGAACAAAAATCGATTGCACTGCTGCTCATCTCCAACACGCCTCCCCGCATCTATACCTACAAGGTGGTGAAACGTTACCCGCACGATAAAACGGCCTACACACAGGGGCTATTTTATGAGGAGCCCGGAATCCTCTGGGAAAGTACCGGCCAATATGGCCTCTCTACCCTTAGAAAGGTAGAGCTGGCAACCGGGAAAGTGCTGCAAACGGCAACGCTCCCCGAAGAGATCTTTGGCGAAGGGATTACCGTGATAGACAATAAGATTTATCAACTCTCCTGGAAGGAACGTATGGCTTTTATTTACAACAAAGAGAATCTTACTCTTCTTGATCGAAAGCCCATCAGGAGAGAAGAGGGATGGGGCCTTACGCACCATAATGGAGAGCTGATTATGAGCGACGGCTCGTCGTATCTCTACTTTCTGGATCCGTTGACGCTTCAGGAGAAGCGCCGAATGATAATCTGCGACAACAAGCAGGCTATCAACTATATGAACGAAATGGAGATGATTAACGGCGAGCTCTGGGCCAATATCTACACCACCGATATCATTGCCCGAATCGACATTTCTACCGGCAGTGTAACCGGCTATATAGATCTTGCCGGACTTCTTCCTCCGGCCCAACGCGATGCAACCACCGATGTGCTAAATGGAATTGCCTGGGATTCTGCGCATAACCGACTATTTGTAACCGGAAAAAACTGGCCCGCCGTTTTCGAAATTGAGGTGATTGAAAAGTAGACATCTACAGCCTGTCCGGTAAATTTCTTACCTTTGCAATCATGTTTTGATTAACTCTTCTCCCCACATGGCAAAAGTAATTGCAATGGCAAACCAGAAAGGCGGTGTCGGCAAGACCACCACCTCTATGAATCTGGCTGCCAGTCTGGCTGTCCTTGAAAAGAAAGTACTGCTTATTGATGCCGATCCCCAGGCCAATGCCAGTTCCGGTTTGGGTACCGATATCCGTTCGGTTGGAAAGAGTGTCTATGAATGTCTGATCGATCAGGCCGATCCGCGCGAAGCAATTATACCCACAGCTATAAAGCATCTTTCGCTGATTCCATCGCACATCGATCTGGTGGGAGCCGAACTGGAGATGGTGAATATGCCCAACCGGGAGATGCGAATGCGGACTATGATGGAATTTCTGCGAAACGATTTCGATTTTATTCTGATAGACTGCTCTCCCTCATTGGGACTTATCACCCTCAACGCACTTACAGCCGCCGATTCGGTGATTATCCCCGTACAGTGCGAATACTTTGCGCTCGAAGGGCTTGGCAAGCTGTTAAATACCATTAAACTGGTTCAGGGGAGGCTTAATCCCGAACTGGCCATTGAGGGTTTTCTACTTACCATGTACGACAGCCGTCAACGACAGTGCAACCAGGTAGTAGAAGAGGTGCGTAAACATTTCCAGTCGATGGTATTTAAGACCATTATCCAGCGAAATGTAAGGCTCAGCGAAGCACCCAGCTTCGGGAAACCGGTAATTTTGTACGATGCAAACTGCCAGGGATCGCTCAACTACCTGAATCTGGCCCGTGAGATTCTCCAGAACAACGACATGACCCGCATTTCCAACTCGGCCAAGAAGATATGACAACTAAAAAATTTACGCTGGGACGCGGCCTGGGGGCATTGATTGAGGATGCCGACACCACGTCGAGAAGCCGTCCCGAAGGGATCGATCTCTTTGCCGAGATCGACATCGATCGAATTGTGGTTAATCCTTACCAACCGCGTAAAGACTTTGCCGAAGAGGCCTTGGAAGAACTCACCGCCTCAATTCGCAAATTAGGTGTTATTCAACCCATTACTGTTCGAAAAAGCGATGATGGAACCTTCCAGATTGTAGCCGGCGAACGACGGGTGAGAGCCTCTAAACTGGCCGGACTCACTAAGATTCCCGCCTATATCCGGACTGCCACCGACCAGGCTATGATGGAGATGGCTCTGGTTGAGAACATTCAGCGCGACGATCTGAATGCCATCGAAATTGCCCTCAGTTTTCAACAGCTGCTCGACCACTTCCATCTGACACAGGAACAGCTAAGCGATCGGGTAGGAAAGAACCGCGCTACCGTGGCCAACTATATCCGGCTACTCCGTCTGCCCTCTGAAATTCAGCTGGGTATCCGCGACCGGGCCATCAGTATGGGTCACGCCAGAGCGCTGTTGAGTTTTGATGATCCGGAGATGCAGATCAATGTATACCGGAGTATTCTTGAGGAGAGCTATTCGGTAAGGAGAGTAGAAGAGATGGCAAGAACCTTCTCTGAAGAGCCCGCCGGGGTAGCCATGCCTGCGAAACCGGCTCCAAAAGCATCGCAACCCCTCCCTCAGAGAGTGGAAGAGGCCAAAGCATTGCTGAGTAAAATTCTCTCTGCCAAAGTAGAGATCAAGGTTTCGCCCAAAGGATCGGGCAAACTCTCTATTCCTTTCTCGTCGGAAGAGGAGCTTGCGCTAATCATGCAAAAAATAAACCGATAGATCGTGGCATTCGGAAAGTTGGGATTCTTGGTTTGCCTCTGTGCCGCCCTGTTGCTCACAGTGCCCCTGGCTGCTCAGGATCGTTCGCGAACCGACGGCTACAAGAACTGGAATAATGATCCGCTCGAATCGGGCTATCAAACCGATTCTCAATTCGGCGATGGCTATTCTCAACAGGACGACACCTATGTGGAACCGCCTGAAGAGAAGAACAAACCCCTTGATACTATCTACTTTAAACACTCTCCGGTAAAAGCTTCGGTCTATTCGGCTGTATTGCCCGGTCTGGGGCAGATTTACAACCGAAAATGGTGGAAACTCCCCATTGTGTACGGGGCCATCGGTGGTTGCGGCTATGCTTTCTTGTGGAATAAAGAGAAATACGAAGATTACCGGAAAGGATATGTGCACTATTTCGATAAAGATCCCACCACAAATCACTATCTTTCCCTCACATTGGCAGGGGTCGATAAAAAAACGGGTACCGTGATCAATGCCCCGCTGGTGGAGCGACAGCTGGTTTATTACAAAGATTACTACCGACGATATCGCGACATGATGCTTATGGTAACGGTAGGAGCCTACCTCCTGAATATGATCGATGCAGCCGTCGACGCCCATCTGGCCAACTTCAGTGTGACAGAAGATATCACCATGCAGATTGTTCCCCAAATTGCCCCTATGATGGCAAACTCCTCTCTTGTTCCTATTTACGGAATCTCGTTAGGCGTCAGTTTTTAAAACCCTCTTCACCTTATGCGCTACCTGATTATCCTTACTCTTTACTGCCTCTCCGCAGCACTCTGTAAGCCTGTTATGGCGCAGAACAATGGAAACAACACCAACCCCGAAATTTCGCTTGCCGAAGATATTGAGGCGCCTTTCGAAAGGAATCTCGACAGCCTTATGACCATCTGGTACATCCAGGAAGCGATTACTATAGATAGTACCTTCTTCATTGCTCCCGGCGAACCCGGATATGTTCCGCTTAAAGGCGACTCCATCTACATGGATCGCATTTCGAAAATGGAGTGTCCTTTCCAGTTAACTTACAACGACATTGTCCGCAGCTTTATTGAGGTCTATACCCAGCGACAGCGCACAAAGATGGAGTACATTCTGGGTCTGGCCGACTACTACTTCCCCATGTTCGAAGAGATCTTCGACTACTACTGCCTTCCGCTCGAACTCAAATATCTCTCCATCATTGAGTCGGCGCTTAACCCGAGGGCCGTATCACGTGCGGGTGCTTCTGGTATGTGGCAGTTTATGCTGAGCACAGGCAGGCTCTATAAACTGGAAATCTCCACGTTTGTAGACGAAAGGCTCGACCCTGTAAAATCGACCTATGCAGCAGCGGCTTTCCTTAAAGACCTTTATGCCATCTATGGCGACTGGACACTGGCAATGGCCGCCTACAATTGCGGCCCCGGAAATGTGAATAAGGCCATTAAAAGAGCAGGTGGGAAAACCGACTACTGGGATATTTACCCCTTTCTGCCAAAAGAGACCCGCGGCTATGTGCCGGCCTTTATCGGTGCCATGTATGCGTTTAACTACCACAAAGAACATCTGTTACAACCCAAATATGCCGATGTGCCGGTACTTGCCGATTCGGTAATGGTTAGCAGGGAGATGCACCTTTCGCAGATTTCTGAGGTGCTCAATATCCCCCTCCATCGTCTCGAAGAGCTCAACCCGCAATATCGCAGGAATGTGGTTCCTGGTCTTTCCAGACCCTATCCTGTACGCCTCCCTTCGCTCCTTGCCACCCGCTTTATCGAACTGGAAGATTCGATTGCCAACTATAAGGCCGATCTCTATCTGAGTCACAGCTATAAGTCAAAAACCCCTGCCGGACGAACTGCAGCGGCAGGCACTCAAGCCATTCCGGCAGGTTCTTCCATTACCCACGTGGTAAAAAAGGGCGAAACGCTTGGCGGCATTGCGGCACGCTATAAGGTATCGCTCAACAATCTCAGAGCCTGGAACGGTATTTCGGGTTCGATGCTCTCCATTGGACAAAAACTGTTGGTATACGGCAAGGAAGCCTCTACGGTAGCAGCCTCTGCCAAACGGAGTACGGCTTCTACCGGTTCTAAATCGACCGCTGATAGCGCATCTATGGCAGAAGCAGGCGAGTATATCAACTACAAGGTGAAGGCCGGCGATTCGCTCTGGAAAATTGCCAACGCATACGAAGGTGTCTCCATTCAGGATTTGATGAATTGGAATGCACTCACCTCCTCGTCTAAGCTGGTAGCGGGAATGCTGCTGAAAATCAAAAAAATCTGAAAATTACTGTGCTACAAACCGGTAGGTTATAGTGCCCCGCTGCTTTTCGGGGGCCTTTGTATCGGCATTGAAGCGTGAAACCCGGGCAGCCTTCTCTGCCGCCTCCCAGAAACAGTCGTCGATATAGGAGGTGCTGATTTTTCGACGTGAAACCTCGGTAACATATCCCGAACGGTTTACCACCACATCGAGGGTTACAGTTGCACCCCCGGGACATTTGTACACAGGAATATGCATATAGATATGCCACCGGTTTTCCAACTCGTACGAAACCGATGTATCGCCTTTGGTAAGCGGTGAGGGGTTCTGCGACGACTGCCGACTTGTCTGTGATGCTTTCGGTTTTACAGGGGGGTCAATGGTTCCCTCCGCACTATACTCTTGCGCTTGAGGGGTATCGTCAATCTCCAGTTCCTCCTTAATGGCATCGACCATATCACGAATACTCTTCTCAGCTGCCTGATCGGTGGTTTGAGAGGTGCGAGGCTCCGACATCGAGGGGTCTCTGTTCACCGCCAGATTCCGAAGTGGTTCGGCAGGCTGGTTACGCTGCTCCTGCTCTGGTGTCCGAATCGGTTGTTCGGCCTCTACCTGATTCACCTCCGAAAAATCAATCACAATCCCCTTATCAGGAACTTGGGCCGTCTGAATCTTGATAATTAAAAAACAGGTCACTATCACCATATGCACCACAACAGTAGCCAGAATACCATTCTGGTGTTCGGCCAGAAAATGGAGAAATCGGTGAACAGAGGCGAGAATGGATGATAGCAGGTTCATGAAGCGGGCATAGAAAAAGCAGCGTAAGAGCCAGTGCAAAGGTAACCGTTATCGGCTAAAAAATGGAGAGATCGGCTGCAAATGTAAGTTCAAAGGACCATCGGCCTTCGCCCGGACTATAGATAACGCGCCCGCCGGTAGAAAATGGCATGGGCAATCCCAAAAGATGCCAGTCGGCCAAAAGATCGGCTCCCACAGAGG
>JBFWIG010000151.1:0-6397 GCA_050256115.1 Bacteroidales bacterium
AACGCCAAGACAGTTTGTTTTGTTTTCGAATAGAAGCATGAGGTATACCCAATTCGAGATCTTTCGTTCGGATAGGGATATTGAAAGAAGCTATATTCGGGCGTTTCGAGCCAGGCACGGGCCAGGTACTGGTAACCTTTATTAACTAAGTCGCGATTATAGCACCAGATTACCAGAGCATTAGGGCACCATAGCATTGTGTTTTCTTCGCGCTTGCGCTTATATGTCATTAACCATTAACCATTAACCATTAACCAATTAACCATTAACCATTATATCGCAGCGAGTTCTCCTCTTTTAGTGAATGAGAGCGCGAATGGGTCGACAAACTTGTCATGTCGAAGAGGCAGTTACCTCCAATTAGTCGCGAAGCGCAGCACTAGAGCACTAGAGAATTAGAGCACTAGAGCATTAGAGCATTAGAGCACTAGAGCACTGTTATACTGCTTCACTGTTTTCCCAGCTGGTACATCTCCACCTCCCTCACTGAAGTTTCTCCTCCCTTCGAGAAGAGGATCAGTTTGGTGTAGGACTCTGTGGGGAAGATGAGGTTGGTCATTACGCGTTTGCCCCCGTCAACAAAGAGTTCGGCCGAACAGGCGTCAATATATAGGTGGAATCGGGTGCGGGGGGTGGCACTGTAAGGCGCTTCGGCTATACCGGCAAAGGCATCGGAGAAGTTGGAGAGGCCGGCGTTGCGTCGGTCAACAAAAAGCTTTTGCGATGATTGTGCGTATCCCAGAATTAATTGTTCTCCCAGCCGATTTTCTAGAATCAGACCAAAACTGTCGACAGAAGCTGCGTGTTCGAAAGTGAGTTGTAGTTCGCTCTGCTGCAGTGCAATCCGGTTTGTCTTCAGTTCCCGTTCGCCGGAGAGGGTTGCAGGAAGGGCTGCGGGCCGGATTCGGGTCTTCCGAAGACTTTTGAGCTGGTTTACGGGTGCAGAGAGCAGGTGGTATTCGTTACCCTCTTTCTGCAGTGAGAGGCGCCGGGGAAGGGTCATGGCGCTTCGCCATTCTTGCGTGGGCACCGCATTGGCGTAGGGCCAGTTGCTCATCCAACCCAATACGATTCGTTCGGTGGGTTTGCCGGGTGCATTGTCCCACGAAACCGAAGCATAGTTGTCGAAACCCCAATCCATCCAACGGGTTTGATCTGAACCGGGTTGCCTGCAAACTTGGTCCAGGTACGGCCTTTGTCCAGGCTGAAGGCAAGATGTTGGTTCTCGAATAACTTGCTTCCTTCTGCACGCAGTACCGGATTATGGCCTGTGTAGAGCGCCACCATGGGAGGGTTGCGAGTAGAACCCAAACCGGAGAGATTCTTTGAGTCGATGACAGCACTCCCCGAAAAGATATACTCGGTGGGTTCGGGGTAGAGGGCTATGGGCAGATGTTCCCAACGGACCAGATTGCGACTGACGGCATGCCCCCAGTGCATAGGGCCCCAAACCGAAGCATGGGGATTGTGTTGATAGAAAAGGTGATATTCCCCTTTGAAAAAGAGCATTCCGTTGGGATCGTTCATCCAGTGCGCAGGCGGGGTAAAGTGGAATCGCGGGGTTAGGATTTTGGAGGATAGAACTATCCCAAAGTTAGCAGACAATCTAACAGAATAGCGGCATAAAGGCACAAATAGGTAATAGTTTGCATAATCGCCTGAAAAAGAGCTGATTTTTCGATGATTTTTTTGTTTTTTTGTTGCATGACGTGAGAATTCTTTAAACCTTTGTCCGTGATTATGTAAGTAATCAGATGGGTAAAAGTGCCTTTATTTCGAGCAGAGACGAGGTGGTTTCTCCAGGGTTTTTTCTGTTCTTGTTGTTTTGCCTCTTTTTCTGCTGTCGCAGCAATAATGAGTCTGCATCCGAAACGGTTGCGCCCCCGGACTCTTTTGCTACTTCATCTTCTGCGGATGAAGCCCTTGGTATTATGCCCGTTTCCGATTCCCTTTCGTATCCTCGTACCTCGCTGATAGAGAAGATGTGGAAGGCGCAACTGCATGTTGAGAATGCAAATTCGGCGTCGGGTTCTTATCGCCTTCCTGAGCTGTTTCCTGTGATTCAGGCCGGATCGGAGCTCTCTTTTGGCCAGGTGGAGGTAAACCAACAGAAGGTACAACAGTTGCGTGTGGCCAATATCGGCAACGATGATCTGAAGATTGCCTGGGTGGATCTGCCTTATGGCTTCTCTACAAAGTTGTCGTCGACAATCACGCTTCCCTGCAAAGCCTCTATGTATATCCCTATTCAGTTTACTCCGATGGTTCCAAAACGCTATCACGGGGTGATGTATATACGAAGCAATGCCAACAATGGCACGATCAGGGTTACGTGTGAGGGTATGGGTGTTGCCGCAAAGGAGAAGATCTCCGGTCTGGCCGGGAGTATCGCAATTAGCGGCAATCCGGCGCACAAGGGAGATTCGTTACCGGTGGTGGTCCCGTCAAACCTGCCATCTGAGGCTCCGCTGATTTCTATGAACCAATCGTATGCCGTGTCGGCCAATATTGCCGATTATTCTGCAGCACCTCCCATCGGGCATCACAGCCTCTATGGCGGATATGTTCGGGGTTTCTGGTTAGCGGTCAGGATACCTTCGTCGGTGCTTCGTGCCCGGATCCGTATTGTCGGGGCAGAGAGCCATTTCGATCCGGTAATCGGGGTAAAGAGCACCCCTTCAGGTCCCTATCTTTCGCTTTGGGGAGCATTTAACAGCTACTGCGACGATTTGGGTCGTGGCGGCGATGAGAGTTGTGTGGTAGAGGGGTCGGGCCTTCTCTACATCAGGATATACCATTGCGATGATTCCGAGAGCTCACAAGCCCTCTTTGCAATCAGGGTTGAACCCGCAGGGGTGTAATTAGCTCTTTCTCTTCTGATTGGCTTTCTATTTGCGCAGCCTGAGCGCGTTGCTGATAACCGACACGGAGCTGAAACTCATGGCTAGTGCGGCAATCATGGGCGAAAGCAGGAGTCCTGTAAGGGGATAGAGTACCCCTGCAGCAATGGGGATGCCGAGGGTGTTGTAAGCGAGGGCAAACCACAGATTTTCACGGATGTTTCGCATCACCTTTTTGCTCAGTGTATAGGCATTGGCTATGCCTTGCAGATGCCCCTTAACCAGTGTAAGAGAGGCACTTTCGATGGCTACATCGGTGCCATTTCCCATTGCAATGCCTACATCGGCCTGTGCCAATGCCGGAGCATCGTTGATGCCATCGCCCGCCATAGCCACCCTTTTCCCGGATGCTTGCCAGGCTTGAATGGCCTCCAACTTTTCGGCAGGAAGCAATTGGGCTTTGTAGCCGTCTAAATGCAGCGTTTCGCTCACCCACTTTGCGGTGAGGGCATTGTCGCCTGTGAGCATGATTACCTGTAATCCAAGCTGCTGAAGTTGTCGGACAGCATCTGCAGCCGACGCCTTTATAGGGTCGGCTATTACAATGTACCCCGATAGGGTGTGCCCTTCGGCCAGGTAAGAGACTGTTTTCCCCTGATTCTGCTCGGCTTCTACCTGCTGCTCCACCTCAGAAGGAATCGAAATTTGCAACTGTGCCATCAGGGCACCGTTTCCAAAGGCCAGTTCTGTCTCTGCTACCCGCCCGGTTACCCCTTTGCCGGGAATGGCTTCGAAGAGCGATACGGGCAGTAGTGAAATGCCGTTATCCTGTGCCCAAAGCTGCGTGGCTCGAGCCAAAGGGTGCTCGCTGCTACTGTTGAGTGAGGCCAGGTTTTGCATAGAGGTTTCAGCGCTCACTGTTTTCCGGAGCGATACAAATTGTTCGACAGTGGGTTTGCCTTCGGTTAGGGTACCGGTTTTATCTACTACAACCATCTCTATCCGGCTCATCTTTTCGAGCGCTTCGGCCGACTTCACCAAAATGCCCATGCGGGCGCCCTTTCCCACGCCCACCATAACCGACATCGGCGTAGCCAATCCGAGGGCGCAGGGGCAGGCAATAATGAGTACTGCTATTGCATTGATAAAGGCATAGACAAAGGGAGGATCGGGTCCAAACAAACTCCAAGCCACAAAGGTGAGGAGCGCAACCAAAACGACAATAGGTACAAACCATTTGGCAATTTTGTCGGCCAGCTTCTGCACGGGTGCCTTTGAACGGCCCGCAGTGTGCACCATTTCGATAATGCGTGCCAGCAGTGTTTCGGATCCAACCCGTTCGGCCACCATCACAAAGCTTTGATTCCCATTCAGGGTGCCTGCGGTAACCTGAGCTCCCTTCTCTTTATGCACGGGGATGGGTTCGCCGGTAATCATCGATTCATCGATAAGCGACTCTCCCTCTGTGACCCGTCCGTCGACTGCAATTTTTTCGCCCGGTTTTACGCGCAACAGATTGCCCTTTTCGATGGTTTCGATGGGTACAATACGCTCTTGGCCGTTTTCGATGAGAGTGGCATTGGCAGGCGCCAGTTTCATCAACGCCTTTATAGCCGATTGGGTTTTTCCGTGTGCTCTTGCTTCCAACAGTTGCCCTAATAGTACAAGGGTAAGAATCACCGTGGTGGCTTCGAAGTAGAGGTGTACGCTCCCTGCATGCCCTTTGTAGGCGTCGGGAAAAAGTCCGGGGAAGAGAAGCGCAGTAACACTAAATAGCCAGGCGGAGGCTGCGCCAATGCCTATCAGTGTGAACATATTGAAATTGCGGGAGATAAGCGATTGCCAGGCTCTCTCAAAGAAGATACGGGTGGTGTAGAAGATAACCGGAATCGAAAGTGCAAACTGCACCCAGTTCCAGACTGGCCAGGGGAGGATAGCCGTGAGAGGGTTGTGCGGCAGCATCTCCGACATGGCCAGAACAAAGATGGGAAGGGTGAAGAGGAGAGAGAGTTTGAACTTTTTAACCAGAAGCCTATAGCTGTGTGCTTCATCTGTCTCGCTGAGCGGAACTAAATCCATGCCGCAGACGGGGCAGCTTTCGGGGTGAGTATAGATCTTGTCGCCTTCGCAATGCATGGGGCAGTAATAGCCCGATGCCAATTGAGAAGCAACTTCGGTTGGGCTTTCGCCCGCTTTTCTCTGATTGGCGGGTTCGGATTGCGCCTTTTGGGTGCCGGGAAGCAAAATAGTATAGTTTCCTCCCTCTTTTTTCAGGGCCTGCTGCAACGTTTCGAGTGCAACAGGACTCTCTGTAATAAGTTCTGCTTGGGCCTTCTCTAAACTGACCGATACCTCTTTTACCCCTTTAACCCGGCTGAGGCTCTTCTCTACATGCGTCCGGCAGCCGTTACACTGCATTCCCGAAATATGATACTGCTGTTTCATGTTATGTTCTCTATGCAATTTTTTAGTGAGGCCGGTGGTATCTCTGAAAGTCAGCCCCTCCGTACGTATAAACGACTGGTGCGCGAAATTGTTTTTGTCGGCTGCGATTTACTGTCGGTGCCACTTTTTTTGATACCTTTAAGCCCGCGTTTTCTATACGAAACAGGGGGATTAATCTTTTTGCTATGAAAGAGAAAAACGACCTGAAACTGGCAGTACTCATTGATGCCGACAATATTCCCTACTCCGGTACAAAAGCTACGCTCGATGAGATTGCCAAACTGGGGGTTCCTACCATTAAACGCATCTACGGCGATTGGACAAAACCTACAGTTGCCGGTTGGAAGCCGGTTTTGCTGGAGAATGCCATTACCCCGATACAGCAGTACAGCTATACAACCGGGAAGAATGCCACCGATTCGGCTATGATCATCGATGCGATGGATATTTTACACAGCCAAAAAGTCGATGGATTTTGTCTGGTTTCGAGCGATAGCGATTTTACCCGGCTGGCCACGCGACTCCGCGAATCGGGGATGTTGGTGGTGGGGATAGGCGAGAAGAAGACCCCCAACCCATTTATCGTGGCCTGCGATAAGTTTATCTATATTGAAATTATTGGCGCTAAAGAGTCGCCGCGCAGAAAGGCGGTTGCCTACCCTTTGCCGTCGGCCGGTGATGAAGCCATCGATCCCGCTCTGATTCGGTTGCTTGAAGATACCATAGACGACCTCACCGAAGATGAGGAGTGGACTTTCCTGGCTGAGGTAGGAAAACTGCTTATGAAGAAGAGGCCCGATTTCGACCCGCGGAATTATGGCTTCTCCAAATTAACCCCGCTTATTAAATCGCTTCCCGATCGGTTTGAGATAGACGAACGAGAGGTAGAAAACTCTCGCATAAAGCATATCTATGTGCGAAACCGTCAGAGGTAGGAGCTGTTCTGCCGGTTTGGTATAACTCTTGTACATCTCTTTGCTGTTCGGCCGATTTCTAAAACCCTGTTCCTTATGAAAACCTCTCTCTCTGTTTCGGGCCCCACTTTTTGTATGGCCTTCCTGCTCGTTTGTTCTCTCTCGCTCGTTAAAGGTTTTAGCCGTGAACCAGTGGCC
>JBFWIG010000152.1:0-6390 GCA_050256115.1 Bacteroidales bacterium
CAGAAGCGTTCCTCATATAGTAGTCGATGGTTTCGCGCACCGCTTTAGCCCCTTCGGGCGAATAGACTGCCTCGGCAGCACGCTGAACCACATACGAAGTACCATTAAACTTAGTGGTGTGACGCCGGTTCCAAAGCGCGTTGAGCGACACCTTACTCCCTAACCGGGTTCGGCCAAAAACCGACTTGGGCACCACGGTATATCCGCAGCGGGTACCGGTAAACCCGGCAGTTTTTGAGAAACTCCGAAACTCGATGGCCACCTCTCTGGCACCTTCAATCTCATAGATAGAGTGGGGCACATTTTTCTGCGTAATAAAGGCTTCGTAGGCAGCGTCGAAGAGGATCAACGACTCATTGGCACGGGCATAATCTACCCATCGCTTCAGTTGACCCCTTTTCAAGGTGGTACCTGTGGGGTTATTGGGCAAACAGAGATAGATAACATCTACCTTCTTAGCAGGCAGTTCTGGAACAAAATCATTCTCGGCTGTACAGGGCAGATAGACCAGGCAGCTCCAGCAACCATTGGCTGTGAGTTCACCGGCTCTGCCTCCCATCACGTTGGTATCCACATAGACCGGATAGACCGGATCGGTAACTGCCACCGTGTTGTCTACACCCAGAATATCGCCGATATTCCCGATATCGCTTTTGGTTCCGTCGCTAATAAAGATCTCATCGGCCGAAAGATTCACCCCCCGCTCCTGATAATCTTGCTGCAGAATCTTCTCCACCAAAAAGCTGTAGCCCTGTTCGGGTCCGTACCCTCTGAAAGTAGCCGGATGAGCCATCTCCGATGCAGCCGCACGTAACGCCTCCACCACAGGTTCGGCAAGAGGGCGGGTTACATCGCCAATGCCCAGCCGTACCAGATCTGCATCGGGATAGCGTTCGCGAAAACGGGCCACCCGCTTGGCAATATCGGCAAAGAGATAGTTGTTCTCTAACTTCAGATAATGTTCATTGACTAGTGCCATTGCGTATATCTTTTACTGTTGCCATTCCCCTTCGAAAACCATCACAGCCTCTCCGGTCATCTTCATGGTTTCGGTTTCCCAATCAATAAAGAGCGGGCCGCCCTTCAGATCTACCCTCACCCTTTTCCCGCAGAGCCCGCACCGGATAGCGGCCGCGGCTGCAGCACAGGCACCGGTCCCACAAGCCAGTGTTTCGCCTGCACCGCGCTCCCAAACCCTCATTCTTAACCTATCGGAACTCACCCGCTCAACAAACTCGGTATTGGTTCTTTTGGGAAAGAGAGAGTGGTTCTCAAAAAGGGGACCCAGCTCATATAATTTCAAAGAATCGATCTCCGGCAAGAATACCACCGCGTGGGGATTTCCCATAGATACCGCGGTAACCCGAAACACAGAACCATTAATCAAAATGGGTTGCTCTATCATTTCGGGACTATGCCATAATACCGGGAGTGCGGCAATCGAAAAATCGGGCGTTCCCATATCGACAGTTACCTGCTCTACCTTTCCCTCAACGGGGAAGAGCCGCAGATGCCTGATTCCCGATCCTGTTTCGAGTGTAAGCGCAGTTTTTCGGGTTAAACCCTTATCGAACACATATTTTCCCACGCATCTCGAAGCATTTCCGCACATCTCGGCCTCAGAGCCGTCGGAGTTAAACATCCGCATGGCAAAGTCGGCCCTCTCCGAAGGGAGAATCAAAACCAAGCCATCGGATCCTACACCAAAATGTCTGTCGCTAATACGGATTGCCAACGATTCCGGGTCGGATACCTTCTCGGAGAGTCCATTAACATAGACGTAATCATTTCCAATCCCATGCATCTTACTAAACAACATATAAAAAGCATTAATTAGTTACAGTTTCATTAAATTCTCTGCAAATATACAACAGTCTATTACAAACTGAAAGAAATTGAGGAAATTTTGTTGCATAATCTATCATTATTGTAACATTTTCCCTCAAATTCCATGCGAACTGTTACAAATCGAAACAAAGAAGCCAATAATAATCGTGTGTAGGATCCGAAAACCGGTCAGGAAAGCTGAAAAACCGATTAGTCAAAGTGGGTATAGGCCGTTTCGCCATGTTGGGTCTCATCAAGCCCCACTGCCTCCTGCTTGTCGGAAGCTCTCACACCCACAAATTTCTCGGTAAGCGCAAACAACAGCCAGGTTCCAACGCCCGAGAAAATAATCGTAACCACTACGGCCACAATCTGCACATAGAGTTGATGCCAGTTTCCGTAGAGAGCACCGCTATACGAAGATTGAATCAGAGGCGAAGCGAGAACACCTGTCAGGATAGCCCCTATCAAACCGCCAATACCGTGTACACCAAAAGCATCTAACGAATCGTCGTATCCGGCGCGAGGCTTAACATAGGCCACCATCAGAAAACAGATAAGCGAAACCACGAATCCTATTGCCAGGGCACCACCCACACCCACAAATCCGGCGGCGGGGGTAATTGCTACCAAGCCGGCCACTGCACCCGTACAGGCGCCCACAACGGTGGGGCGTTTTCCGTGAAACCAATCGAACAGCGCCCAAGAGAGAGCAGCAGTGGCAGCAGCAACATGGGTTACCATAAAAGCGTTGGCAGCAAGACCATCGGCAGCAAGACCACTACCCGCATTGAAACCAAACCAGCCAAACCACAGGAGCGCAGCACCAATAAATACATGCGGAATGTTGTGAGGAGGAATGGCATGCCCCTTATAATCGCGCCGTTTCCCTAACATAACGGCTGTTACCAGCGCAGCAACACCGGCGTTGATATGCACAACCGTACCTCCGGCAAAGTCGAGAGCACCCAACTGAAAGAGCCATCCGTCGCCCGACCAAACCCAATGTGCCACAGGGTTGTAAATAAACAAGGCCCAAAGCAGCGTAAAGATGAGAAACCCTTTAAACCGGATTCTTTCGGCAAAGGCACCAATAATCAACGCAGGCGTAATCACAGCAAACATTCCCTGGAACATAATGAAGACCAGATGCGGAATGGTGCCTGTGGTGCTTCCGTCGACCAAGGTCTGCGAATGCGAGATAAATGCAGGACTCAGATCCGAAATGCCGATTCCGCGAAGGAAGGCATAATCAAAGCTCCCGATAAAGGGGGCCAGAAAACCGTCGGAACTCCCAAACGAGAGACTATAGCCAACCACCACCCATTCAATACTGATTACCGCGGTGATAATCAAGCACTGCATCAACACGTTGAGAATATTTTTGCGTCGAACCAACCCTCCGTAAAAGAGTGCCAGACCGGGAATGGTCATCAACATCACCAAAGCGGTTGCCATAAGCATCCAGGCCGTATCGCCCCCGTCAATCACAGGGGTAACGGCAGCCACCTCAGCACCCTGGGCAAAAGCCTCCACACCGGAAAGCCCTGCAAGTACCATCAGAACAAACATTACTCTTTTCATACCTATTAGATTTTTCTATTATTCTACTATTGTCTGTTATCACTCCCTGATATAAAGGGCTTCAGGTCCGGTTTCGCCGGTACGAATCCGATAGGTCTCCAGAATGTCCGACACAAAAATCTTCCCGTCGCCGGTATCGCCCGTTCGGGCAGACTTCAGGATGGCACTTACCGTCTTCTCCAAATTGATATCGCGTACCACAATAGACAGCATTCGTCGTTGAATGTAACTCGACTGAAAGATCTGCCCTCTCACCACCTGGCCCTCGGTAGAACGACCGAGACCGGTGATATCCCAATACGAAAACCATTCGATTCCGGCCTCATAGAGCGCCGACTTCACCTCTTCGAATCGCGACTTCCGGATAATTGCTTCAATCTTTTTCATATTCTTTCCTTTAATTTTCTAGTAAACTACAGATAAACAAGTCATTAAACTAAATCCAAACAGGCTGCTTAACCCTACCCAAACACGATACCTCACGTCATCCAAACACAATTCTTCATGCCTTTGGGCAAGTTGTTACACACCATCCGGACAAGTTGTTACACGTCATCCGGAGATGCAGCTATAAGCGCAACCCGAAGACCAGGAAAACATCCTCTTTGCGGGGATTCACCGCAAACGTGCAGAAGAGCGGCAGTGAATAATCCGAACTGATCTTCACCTCTTTGGTGGCAGTAACCCCTACATTCACCACACCGGCACCCGTACCATACATCCCCTCATCGAAAGTGGCTCCCACAAACGGTGTCACAGACCCTATCGCATAAGAGAGCTCAGCATAGGTAGAGTAGGCATTCTTTGAAGGATCGGCCGGCTTCTTATCCTGCCCGTAAAACATCGTGGCAACCGTCATCTTCAGCGGAAAGGCCTCCGAGCCGCCGTAAGCAAGAGCCGCCTCCAGAATATGTTCGGTACGGGCCTTCTTATACATAAAGTACTTCTCCTGAAACCCCCAGTTATAGTCGGTAAGGGTTAACGACAGATCCTTCAGAGAATAGGTCAGAAAGAGATCTACCTCTTTATACTCCCCCTGCAAATCGAACGATCCCCAAACCCCCATCGTAAAATTCTTCCAATTGAGCGAAGCGGTGGGTTGAATATTGGGCGCCGCCGACGCGGTAGCACCTCTCCATACATACGAACTCACCACATCGGCCGAGATCGATCCTTTCAGCGCACCCTCCTGGGCCGCTACACTCACAGTGGCGCAAAGCATCGCAACAATTGCCATTACACCCATAACCGCTCGCTTTTTCATTGTTTTTAGAATTAATTGGTTAATTATTTTCATTTACCCCCCATCAGAGACGGGGGCATCTCCTCTGGAAGCGTTAATAATTTACATCTACCCCCTAATTGTACTGTTCCGGAACAAATACAGTGCAAATGTAGGGATGTTATTTACATTTCATAACCTTTTCGTGATTTTTTTGTTCTTTTCATTACATTTTATTGTCTTTTGCTTACGGTTACAACTATTTTAGGCGTTTTTGCTATCATACCGATACATAAAATGCCATCCGGACCCGAATCGAATCCGACGAAATCGCTGTAGAGAAAATTGCGAATAAGAGAGAAGCCACCCCACTCTGCAAGAAAACCGATTCGATGGCTTAACAAACAGTTTGCAGGTACGATAGCACAGGGCACTTCAAGAGCTGATGTGCTTCGCACAAGTGCTCTAGTGCTGCGCTGCGTGCTAAACGGTTAATGCGCTGCGGGCTAAATGGTTAATGCGCTGCGCGCTAAATGGTTAATGATTAATGGGTTAGTACGCGCAAGCGCGGAGAGATAGTGCTCTGGTGCTCTAGTGCTGCGCTTCGCGCAAAAAAATGTAAAGAGATAAACGCACAAGCGCGGAGGGCACGACGTTCCCGGGCGCAGAGCGCATCACCAGAGAACCAGAGCACCAGAGCGATGGGTCCCCGCCAAACCTATCCGTTGTCTCAGAGGCAATTACCTCCAAACGGCTAATTCTCTACGGTCCCAATCACTAGCGCGAAGCGCAGCACTTGAGCACTCGAAGCGCGAACGCGCTTCGAAGCTCCAGAGCACTTCTTTTCTGCACCAGACCACCTGCGCGCAGCGCCCATTCACCATTTCGCGCGCAGCGCATTCACCATTAACCATTCGCGCGAATTCGCGCGCGCCTTATTCGTGCCGAATTGCCTGAATGGGGTTGCGGAGTGCCACCCTGATGGTTTGCCAGAAGACGGTGGCAAACCCGATAAAAAGAGCCGCGCCGCCACCCAGGGCAAAAACCCAGACCGATTGCGGCACCTTATAAACAAACTCCGAAAACCAACGGTTGCTAAAGAGGACGGCGAGCGGCAATGCCAACACAAAGGCAATCAGGATCCATCGTAAAAAGTGACCGCTTAGCAGAAAGGCCACCTGAAGCACCGTAGCGCCATGCACCTTGCGGATGGCCACCTCCCTGATCCGGCGCTCCACTGCATACCAGGCCAGGCCAAAAAGGCCCAGACAACTGATCACAAAGCAGATCAGTGTAAAAAGGGTAACCATCTTCGCAAAGCGAATTTCCGGGCTGTGCATCTCGAGGTAAATATCGGCCAACGACTTCGCAGAGTCTACCTTGTATGGCCCGCCATCCACTCCATCAGAAGCCGATGCCACCACAGACGAAAGCGTTTCGACCGAAACCGGATGTATCGTCTTTACATAAAAATACCATCCTTTGCCGTATTTAATGAGGAGGGGCTGAATGGGTTTCGAAAAATGTTCTACAGGCACATCCTTTACAACACCCACAATTACCTTATTATCAGAGCCTATAGTAGCCCCGATGGGGTGAGTAATCGAATCGGAGGTTATCAGGGTTTCATTCACAAGCACATTGTTGGTTCCCTTATCGGAGGGCAATAAGTTACGACCCTCCAAAAGGGTCAACCCATACATAGCCAGATATCCCTCATCGCCCTCAACCATATGGCGTACGGTCCGATTACCTTT
>JBFWIG010000153.1:0-6390 GCA_050256115.1 Bacteroidales bacterium
AACCACGGTGAGAAGAAGCAGAAGACTAATAAATGAGGTGAATATTCTCGTCATTGCGTTTATCTTGATCAACATAGACTGTTCGGACCGATGGTTTAACAATCTCCACCCGCTTCAATTTGTGCATGGAATAGACAATACTGTCGATGCGGGCAACCGCAATACAGCCACACTCCTCCGAGACAAATTCAACACTGCGACTATAATAGAACGCGAGGGTATCCTTAATGCCGTCGTCTTCCACTACAAAGCGTACCTGATCGGCGGCAAGCGAGAGAGGCATGAGCCATTTTCCCGCCACAGGAGCCAGCATACTGTCGCGGCCCACCCCATATACAGCAGGCGAAGTAAGCGTATAAGAGACCGGAGGCTGGATGGTATCGGTATAGGTTCCCGCAACTATGGCCGTAAGGGTTGGCGTCTCGCATACATCATCGCACGAAGCAGTGATAGAGGCAAGAAGGGTAGCCACAAACAGAAGAGCAACGGGAATTCGGCTGAAACATTTCATTACGTTCAGGCTTTACTGGCAATCAATTCTATCTCGATTAATACTTCCCGCGGAAGTGTTGCCACAGCAAAGGCAGCTCTGGCCGGCTGATCTGCTACAAAAAAGCTGCCATACACTTTGTTCATCGCCGAAAAATGGCCCATATCAGCCAGAAGACAGGTTGTTTTCACCACATCGCCAAAAGAGTAACCGGCAGCTGTCAGGATAGAACCGATATTCTTAAGAACCTGCTCTGTTTGCGTGGTAATGTCCGATCCGACAATCTCACCCGAAACCGGATCGAGCGGAATCTGACCCGAAACATAGAGAAAGCCGTTTACTTCGACTGCCTGGCTATAGGGCCCGATGGCGGCAGGGGCCAGTGGAGTGGAGATAATTCGTTTCATACAATCAGCATAATGGAAGCAGCAGAACCCGGATAAAAAGCAGGCTAATATACATATTTTTACAGCAACGGCCGGTTAAAACGGCTGGCTGTCGTATTGAGAGCGCGATTTCTCATATTTCAAATCACGGAGCATGGCCGATCTGACATTGATCTGGAACCCGTAAAATTTATAGCGCCCAAAAGGCGATATATTAAGCGACATCACCCAGCAGTGCAAATCACGATCGATGGTAAAGTTGGTGTGTGTAACCTGTTTACTCTCCATATCGTATCCTGTATTAAAAGAGACTTTCCATTTGGGTGTGAGGCTCAGGTCACCGTTAACACGAACGGTTTGTACCACACTGGCTTTGGTTTTTCCCGGTTTGGAATAGTTGAGATCGTAGCTCACCCCCATACTCCACGGAATCTTGAAATATTCATAAGGCAGCGCTACTCCGGCGGCACGATACCTCTCTGCATCCACTCTGCCCGAATCGTTGGTGGAGCCCGACTCGTCCTGACTCTGCATCAGCGACGGGTTGGTGTCGCTACCCGTTGCGCCCCTTCCTTTCTCCTTACCCTGCCCACCCTGCAGACGGAACGAAGGCGAGAAACTCAGGTTGGTAAGCCGTCCCAACTTACCGTCTTTGATCATAAGTCTGTCGTAACGTCTGCCATTCTCATCAACCGCATAGGGATCGATCGAACCACTGAAGGAGAGATTGAGCAAATTATTGAAAAGGCTGGTATTTCCATTCATAGAGATAACGCTCAACCGCATAGAGTCGGCAAAAATATTGTAGCCGGTAGAGAAGGATAGATTTTCGAGCAATTTAACCTTTTTAACACCGGTAGTGTCTTTATCCGACTTAATCTTGGCTTCCAGATTATTCCGAATAGAAAGGGAGATAGATCCGCTCTTTCCGGGAAGTGTGGGCGTACCATAGGAATACCCCTGATAGATGGAGTAACGCTCGGTTTTTGTAACCGACTCACCGTTTTTATCGACATACGTATAGGTAAGGTCACGGTAGTAGTTGGGAACCACTTTGGCAAGATCGGGTGTAAACCGAAACCCCACGGCAGCTGTAACCACATTTCGGATGGCCTGAATCTTTGCCTTTGAACTGAGAGCCTGACCTCTGATGTAAATTTTCGGGGAGAAAGAGGCGGATATATTGGGTGCAAAACCATGTGCATACGAAAGGCTCCTCAAGGTGTCGGTTACCACACTTCCCTCGGGGTTCACCTCCGGATCGCCGGGCACCCAGCGCTTCCGGAGAGAACTGGTATAAAGCATACCGGTGTAGTTGAGCGAGGGGGTGATATTGATCTGCTTAAACACTTTCACGTTCAGATTCACAGGAATGGTGTGCTTAAACCCGTTGCGCATATTTCTCAACGTAGAGTCCGACAGCAGTTTATCTTCGGGCGAAGAGATGTCGTTTCGCATCTCTGCACTATAGGAGAATGTAATATCTTCATACCACTTTTTGGTTCCCACCGACACCTTTTTCCGAAAAGGATAGAGCCTGTCTACCGAAAAGTTGGCCGACGGCAGCGTAAGTTGCACAATATCGGCCCCACTGCTCTGCGAATGGTTCAAATTCATAGTAAGCCGGTAAGGTTTAGAGGGCCAGTTTTTTGCCCAGGAGATACTAGACTGTTTGGTATTAGTCATCAGACGGCTCACATTTTGATAGTTGTGATTCTGATCGAACGACTTGGTACTGAAATTCACACTCGCATTTAACGATGAGGTGGGGTTAGCCTTGGGATCCTGCCTATGCATCCACTGCAAAGAAAAACTGGTGGATGCAGCACGGTCGAGCCCCTTTTCGCCGGTAATATCCTTATAATACCTGCCGTTAAACTGACCCGAGAAACGATATCGTTTCACATAATTTGCAGCCATCCCCAACCCCCAGGTTCCCTTAGAATAGATATCGCCGGTTATCCGGGCATCCATATGCTGGCCAAGAGCCAGGTAGTATCCGCCACCCGTAAGGTTAAAACCCCGGGCCACCTCATCGCCCCAGGTAGGCAACAGAAACCCCGATTGATTACGCTTACTGGTATTTGGCAGAAATCCGAAGGGGATACCAATGGGGAGCGGCACATCCTCCAATACCAGGTAGGAGGGGCCAGCTACAATCTTCTTGCCGGGAATCATTCGTCCTTTAGAGATAGCCAAATAGAAATGGGGGTGATCGGCATCACAGGTAGTAAACTTTCCGTCAAGGATATCGACAATGCCCGAGTCGTAACGTTTGGCTACCGAACCGTGCAAAAAAGACTCCTGTTGCTCGGTGATGACATCGTGAATAACCCCACTTTTGGTTTTGAAGTTATACGAAAGGCTCCTGACATCGAAACTCTCCTGTCCCTGCGTAAAAACGGGGAGCCCGATCATGTGTCCTGCCGAATCTTTTCGTCCGGTGGCGTATGCCACACTCTTGGCCATATCAAACTCAATGTAATCGGCCGCTAGCTGTTTATCTTCGAACTTAACCGTTGCTCCGCCATAGAGAAAAGCCTTCTGCTCCTTCAGAGAGATTACCATAGAGTCTTTCCAGGTGTAGTTGATGGGCGAAGAGAAAGCCGATTCGGGCTGAGAAACAAGACTATCGGCAAGCGATCCGGCACTCATTTTATCCAGTTTCGTAGTATCGCCCACAGAAGAGCCGACTCCCCGAAGCGTATCGGTCATCGCCACAGAAGTGCTGAGCAAAGTGGTATCGGAGATCGTGTTGGTAAAGCGTGTGCGCTCGGGCGAGGCAGAAAACCCGCCGGATGCGGGCAAGAATACCGACGATTCCGGATAATAATGGCTGAGCCCCTGGGCGTGAGCATTTACGGGCCATAGCGCACAGAGAAGTAAGCCAAAAAAGTATGAAAGAATTCCGGAAAACAATTTTAATCTCTATTTTTGTGACGCACCCCGCACCAATGCTCCGGGACGCCAAAACTACACAAAATTCTCGATTTCGTAAGGATGTTCATTCCCGGAATTATAGTACAGGCCTCTCTGCTAAAGCGGTTCTCTGCCGGGATCCTGCTCACAGGTTGTTGTTGCCTGCTTTCGCTTCCCGCCCCTCTTCTTGCTACGCCCGAAGGGGTAAGAAGGGTGGTGATAGACCCCGGACACGGTGGAAAAGATCCCGGATGTATCTCTCCCCGCGCGCGCGAGAAAAATATTGTACTCTCGGTGGGGCTGAAACTGGGGGCAATGATCGAGAAAAACCTCCCCGAAGTGGAGGTTATCTATACCCGAAAAACCGATATTTTTATTCCGCTGAAAGAGCGTGCCAACATCGCCAATAAAAATCAGGCCGACCTCTTCATCTCAATACATGTAAACAGCTTACCCACAAAAACATCCACTGCCAGAAAGCGTGCCATCAGGGGTGCCGAAACCTATGTAATGGGTATCGACAAGGCCGAACAGAACATAGAGGTGGCCCAACTGGAGAACTCGGCCATACTGCTCGAAGAAGATTACTCTTCCCATTACGAAGGATTCGACCCTAAATCGCCCGAATCCTATATAATTTTCCAATTGATGCAGAACTCTTATCTGAAGCAGAGTCTGGAGATGGCCGAGGCGTTTCAACATCAGGTAAAGGTGGCAACACCCATCGTAGACCGGGGCGTTAAACAGGCCGGATTTGTGGTGCTGTACCAGACCGCCGCTCCCAGCATTCTGGTAGAGCTGGGCTATATGTCTAACCCCGACGATGAGAAATATCTCAACGCTGCAGCAGGACAGGAGAAGATGGCAAAAGCCCTCTTCGAAGCCTTTCGGAACTACAAAAACCGCATCGAAAATAAAAGCAACTTCAGTACCGACGTCAAACCTGTCACCCCTGCCGCAACAGCAGCAGCCTCACCGCAAAACAGCCCTCTTCCCGCTTCTGTTCGGAATAGCTCTTCCATCAACAGCGGGAGCGAAAAAGCAGAGATCTATTTCTATGTGCAGATTGCTGCCTCGGTTTCATCTAAACCTATCGCCCTTAAGTCGGCAAATTTTAAAGGCGAAACCGATGTGCTGGAAATCTCCGGAACCCCCTTTAACAAGTACCTGGTAGGAAAAACCACCAGTTACCCGCGAATCGTGGAGCGACTCAGAAGCGTCCGAAAAAAGTATCCCGATGCATTTATCACTGCCACCCGAAATGGCATTTTCATCCCTCCCTCCGAGGCCCGTTCGGAGTTGAATCAAAGAAGGTGAGCGGAACCATCCGTCAACCAAACCATTATGTAAAAAGTATTATCATGCGAAAAGAGGTGAAAATCGGTTTAATTTTTCTTGGTGTCACCGCACTGCTAATCTGGGGATTAAACTTCCTAAAGGGTAGTAATCTATTGAATCAGGACCAAAAATTTTGCGGTGTCTTCGACAATGTATCCGGCCTCGATGTCTCGAGCGATGTAACCGTAAACGGGCTAAGAATAGGCAGAGTCAGCGACATTCGCTTCCTCGATTCCGATCCCGATAAGCTATTGGTTACCATCTCTATCAAAAAAGATTATTACCTCCCGTCTAACAGTACCATTCAAATTTTCAGCAAAGACCTTTTGGGCACAAAGGCCATCAATCTGCTCAGAGGCGACAGCCCTGTTAAAGCATCGCCGGGCGATACGCTTCCCACAGGGCTTCAGGCCGACCTCATCAGCTCGGCAGTCGACCTGATTGCCCCACTGCGACAAAAAGCCGAAGGCATGATGCTCTCTATCGACTCGGTGATGGAGTCGCTTCAGGATATCCTTAACCCCGAGACACGCCAACATTTGCGAAACTCAGTGGCCACCCTCGATCAACTACTTTCCGAAGAGAAGTCAAAACTAAGTGCCATTCTCTCAAATTTTGAATCGGTATCGGCCAATCTGGCAAAAAACAATCAGAGCATTACCCGTATCTCCGGCAATCTGGAGATCTTTACCGGACAACTGGCCGAATCGGATATCAAACAGGCCATCGGTCGTACCAACACAACCCTGCTACAGGCCGAAGGGCTCCTTACCGGATTACGAAACGGCGAAGGAAGCCTTGGACAACTTATGGTAAACGATACCTTATACAATAATCTCCAATCATCCCTGGCCTCGCTCGACAGCCTGCTGATTGATCTGAGAAAACAGCCCAAACGGTATGTTCACTTCTCTCTTTTTGGCCGAAAAGACAAGTAATTGAGGGGCAGTCAGTTGTTTTTAATCTGTTGATCTATAGAAGATTGCATTTTTCGAGATCCCCTCGAAAAAAAACTCTGAATGGCCCAAAAAAATAATTTACTGTAAAGCAACCAGATAGCAACCGAAAGAAAAAAACAAGGCGTTTTTGGTTTTTTTTGCGCTTTTTTTTAACTAACCTTGTTGAAGAAATTGCTACACCTTCTTCTGCTACTGTTCAACTACTGATAATCTGATACACAATGCACCAGGCTATTTGGAATCGATGTTTACGGGTCATTCGCGACAATATCCCCGCTGTGACTTTCCGAACATGGTT
>JBFWIG010000154.1:0-6382 GCA_050256115.1 Bacteroidales bacterium
AGAAAACCGTCGATAAGCTGTTTCTCCGACCGCATATCGCTTAACATATCGCCGTTAAACAGCACAAATTGGGGTTTTCGGGCGTTTACGTCCTTTAACAGGGCTCGCAGCAGCGCGGTATCGGCATGAATGTCGTTAACCATCGAAAAGGCCAGGTTTTTGCTTTGGTTAGAGGGCGTTCTCAGCAAAAGGGGTTTGGCCGAATAGACATTCGAAGCAATGATCTTTCCCGCCTGAACGTAATAGTCCTGCTCTGTGAGGATCTCCTGCGAAAAGATCCTATAGCGATAACTCTTTCCGGGTTCGAGCCCGGTAATCTTCACCGAATGGATGGTACCTATCCGGATCTTTCCAAACAGGCTTTCGTAATAGCGCGGACGTTCGCAGTTGTAGAAATGGGTCTCGTCGTCGGGGGCCAGTTCTACCCAGGCCGTAGAACGGTTATTGGTTATCCACATCACGGTGGCTTCGGTTTCGGTTACCTGTTGCAACCAGGGGCCGCATAAAAAACGAATAGCTTCCTGCGCCGAAACGGTCAGGAAGCTACTCAGAAAAAGAAGTGTGGCAAAGAAGAGCTTCATGAGAAGTTGATTTTTGGGTTGGTTATCCCAAAAATACAACAATTCCCTGAACTACCCTGCCAAAACTATTTGTAAAGCGGTCCAAAACTGCTGCAGGCGCGGTAATCGGCTCCTTCGGCATCCATCCCAAAAGCATCCCACACGTGCGGACGGAATATAGCCGAGGGTTCTACATTGTGCATACATACGGGAATCCGTAAAATCGAGGCCAGCGTAATCAGATCGGCGCCGATATGACCATAGCTGAAGGCGCCGTGGTTAGCCCCCCAGCGGGCCATTACCGTATAGACATCGGCAAAGGCGCCCTGCCCTGTAAGGCGGGGTGCAAACCAGGTGGTGGGCCAGGTTTTATCGGTGCGGTTGTCGATGGTGTTGTGCACCGACTCTTCCAACTCTACCGTCCACCCTTCGGCAATTTGCAGTACCGGTCCTAACCCTTTAATGAGGTTGAGCCGGGCCAGGGTGATGGGCATGCCCTCTTGCGAGATGAATTTCGAGGAGTAACCGCCGCCTCTGAAATAGCCCCTGTTGGCGGGGAACCAGGTAGTGGCCTCCAGGCAGGCTTCTGCCTCTTCGGGGGCAATTTCCCAAAAGGGTTTCATGGCCGGTTCGCCATTTCTCTGTTGTTTTCCGCAACCGTCTAAACTGGCCGAGCCCGAATTGATCAGGTGAATTACTCCGTTTGCAGCCTTTCCCGTAAGGGTTTTTCCGGTAACCCGCTTTACCGCTTCGGGGCTCCAGTAGGTGCGAACATCGGCAAAGACCTGGGCGGTGTGGGTGAGAAGATGGCCAAAGAGCATGGCCACCCCGTTAAGGCTGTCGTTTTCGGTGGCACATACATAAGCTTCGCGAATCCCGTTCCAGTCGAACGAAGAGTTAAGGATGGCTTCGCTGAAGTCGCCGTTGGGCAGGTGGTCGGTCCATTGACGTTGTCCCTGAAATCCCGAAGCAATGGCGTTGTGACCCATGGCCTCTTCGCCAAATCCCATCTCTTTCAGTTTGGGGTTACCGCTCATCAGATCGCGGATAATAAGGGTCATCTTTACCACAAACTCCCAGTCGGCATCCTTCTGCGCCCTGGTTTTCTGCATTTCCGGCAGGTTAAAATCGGTTCCTTCGTTGGCTATACAGTGTGTTTTTGTCCAGGCCATGGCTTTGGCAAACTCATCTTTGTCATAGATCCCATTTTCCATTCGTCGCAAGATCTCCACCGAATCTACATACTCATTCCGCATCCCGAGGTACTCCTGAAAAAAGTTGGGATCTACGGTAGAGCCGGCAATACCCATCGAAACCGATCCGATCGAGAGGTACGATCGGCCGCGCATGGTTGCAGCTGCCAGTGCTGCACGGCCAAATCGCAGCAGTTTTTCGCGGACATCGTCCGGAATTGAGCTGTCGGAGGCATCCTGCACGTGACGGCCGTAGATGCCGAATGCCGGAAGTCCCTTTTGGGCATGCGCCGCCAGGGCTGCCGCCAGATAGACAGCGCCGGGTCGTTCGGTACCGTTAAACCCCCAAACGGCCTTAATGGTATTGGGCTCCATATCGATGGTTTCGGTGCCGTAGCACCAACAAGGGGTTACCGTAAGGGTAATCCGAACGCCCGCTGCTTCGAATTTTTCGGCGCAGGCAGCCGCCTCTGCAACCCGGCCGATGGTAGAGTCGGCCACAATGCACGCTACAGGCGTGCCATCGGAGGAGGTAAGTTCGGTTTCGAACAGTTTGGCCACATTAAGCGCCATGCCCATGGTTTGGGCTTCGAGCGATTCGCGGACACCGTTCATTCTGCCGTCGATGGTGGGCCGGATGCCGATTTTTGGGTGTTTAACTGAAGGTTTCATGGTGAGGATTTGTTAGGTATATGTGTTGTTATGCCTGTTGAAGGGTGTTCAAAGCGAGGCTCGCCGGAGATAGCGAGTGGGTACGGTTTGGGCTATAGGGTTGCGGGTTTCTATAAATCGGGCAGCGGCAATCCCCATCGCCTCGAAATGGGCCGAAATCGCACTGATTCCGGGCCCTATCACTTCGAACAAAGGGGTGTCGTTTATGGCCAGAAGCCCAACATCCTTTCCGATTGTCAGCGCTTTATCGCGGCAAATTTTTACGGCATCTACCACTGTCTCGTGGGGAATAATCAGGTAGGCCTGCCCCGGCTCTACATTCTCAGGGGTAAGATGGGGCAGAAAGTGCCACGATAAGCGGTTTTCACGGCAAAATTCGGCAAATAGCGTGCGCGAAATCTCCGGATGCAGATTCTGAGGGGGCTGCACGTAATAGAGTTTTTGGTAGCGCCGAAGATCGGGAAGCGCTTCGGTAAGGGCACTTCTGAACCCCTCCCCATAATCTTGCGCCACGTACGAGAAGGGTTGCGAGGAGAGATGACCCCAGTCTATCAGAATCAGCTTGGCAGGATCTATCTTATTGAGTACCGGATGGAGCGCCCCCGACGAATGGTTCATCACCACAAAGAGATTGTATTTGGAGAGACTCTCCTCAATACGCGTGGCAAAGATGTTGGGGTTATAGTAGTGAAACAGCAGATCGAGACTCACCGGAAGATTCCGGGTGTGTGCTGCCAGCGCATTGTAAAAAGTGTCTTTAAATGATGAGTAGTGGTCTAGCATCACCAGTACCCTGCACACCGGTTGTTGCACAAAATAGCCCTTTGCCGGGGTTGAATCAACCAATCCCCGCTCCTTGAGCCGGCGATAGGCCTTAAAAACCGTATCGCGCGAAACGCCCTGTGCCTTACTCAGCCGGTTTACAGAGGGCAGGGGTGTACCGGGCGGCAGAGGCCCCTTCTCGATAGCCAACGCGATAGCCTCCGATAAACCGTTTTGTTTGGTCGAACCGGGCAGAGGCGTAAGAAGGTGAGGAAATGGCTCCATAAACAAACTGTGCTGAACTGTGCTGATTATTGGCGAAGCTACCGAATTACTTGCTCTTTTTGCAGCAGATTGGGCAAAATTTTCGATAAACGAACCCTTTTTTCTATACCTTTGTGAAATACCGAACATTCGGGTTCCTTCTTATTCTATTGCCCATTATGCAAACGAAAGAGCTTATTCTGCGCACGGCATTTCAACTGTTTGCCTCCGAAAATTTTGAATCGGTCTCCATGTCCCGCCTCGAGAAGGCTACGGGGTTAAGTAAGGGAGCCTTCTACCACCACTTTAAAAGCAAAGAAGAGATTTTTATCCAGGCAATGGATATGCTCTTCTTTAATACGTTGGAAGAAGTTGAAAATGAAGGAAATGAAGAGAAACCGACCGTTAAGTACGGCTCTTTTCGGGAATTTTTCAGTTCAAGACTTCCCACTATAACCGGTATCGCTATGCAGGCGGCTGCACTCCGGGATAATTCGTCGCACGACTTTCCGCTTTTTGGCATCATGACCACTGCTTTGCGGCACTATCCCGATTTTGCCCTCAAGGCGGCAGAGATGGAGATGCGCGAACTGCAGATTTGGAAGTGTGAGTTGGAGGAGGCACAGCGCAGAGGAGAGTTGTGTAAGGAGCTTGATCCGTTGGCTGTGGCTTCGCTATTTTTGGCCATTACCGATGGGGTGGGGATTCGAGCTATGCTCACAGGCCGGCAGAGTCTGCTGCAGGAGATGCTCATTTTACAGTTTGAGCATCTCTATGGGCTGTTGCAGTATCGGCAGCCCGAGCCATCGGTTGCTTCGGTTGCTTCGGTTGCTTCGGAAGAGAAGCCCGGTAAGGGCGACAAGAGCGCTGGTGCACGGAAAAATTCGCACTTTATTCAGCAATCGCTTTTTTAGATGGGATGCCGAAGTTCATCGGGCCGCTTTTGTACCCGTTCTGCACGCACGCCCGGTGTCGTGATTTTTGGTACCGGGAACGTGGCCACTCATCTGGCCCGGGGATTGTACGATGCGGGTGTGGATATTATCCAGATTTTTGGGCGGAACCCGCACGCTGCTGCAAAATTGGCTCATCTCACCGAGGCTGAAGTCATAGATGGGGTCGATAAGGTGGTGCATGATGCCGATCTCTACATTCTGGCGGTGAGCGATAGTGCTGTGGAGGCGTTGGCTTCTGCGCTCCCTCCGGTAAGCGGGGTGGTGGTGCATACAGCCGGTTCGGTTCCCCTTTCGGCCTGTGCAGCGCACACAAACCACTTTGGCGTTCTCTATCCGTTACAAACCTTTTCTTTGGGTCGGGAGATCTCTTGGGAGAATGTACCTATCTTTATAGAAGCCGATTGTGATGCTTCACTTCAATCTATACATGAGGTAGCGGCCTATCTCTCAAACCAGATTCATCCGCTCTCTTCGGCACACAGAATGCAGCTTCATCTGGCTGCTGTGTTCGTAGCCAATTTTGTGAACCATTGCTATGCCGCCGGCTATGCAATTACGACCCAAAACGGGCTCAATCCGGATTGGCTCCACCCCTTGATGCAAGAGACCCTCGATAAGGCCGTTTCGCTGCGAAACCCCCTTGCCGGACAGACAGGGCCCGCCCTTCGCGGAAATGCCGAGATCATATCGCTCCACCTCTCCCTGTTGGAGCAAACACCGGCCCTCAGAGCGCTTTATGAGTCGATGAGCCGATCCATTTTTCAGTTACACCATCCCGATACGTCTACCTAGAAACCACTATATGACAACATTCCGAGAAAAGTTACACCAGGTTAAAGCGTTTGCCTTCGATGTAGACGGCGTCCTTTCGGACGGCGTTTTTCTGCATCCGGCAGGTGATATGATGCGTACCATGAACATTAAAGACGGCTACGCCCTGCAGTTTGCCCGAAAATTGGGTTACCCCATTGCTATCATTACCGGGGCCGCTTCCGAATCTCTAACAAAAAGATTTGAGGCATTGGGAATTACCGACATTTACTTGAAGTCGGGCAATAAGATTGATGACTTCAACGATTTCTTGATGCGATATGCGTTAACTGCCGATCAGGTGCTCTATATGGGCGATGATATCCCCGACTACCCGGTAATGCAGTTGGCCGGTGTAGCTGCCTGCCCCGCCGATGGCTGCGAGGAGGTAAAAGCCATTTCCGACTACGTATCGCCGCTTTCGGGAGGGAAGGGGTGCGCCCGCGATGTGATTGAACAAACCTTAAAAGTGCAGGAAAAGTGGTTTTCGGGAGGGGCCTTTGTATGGTAAAAGCTCCTTTTCTTCCTTATGGATGTCGGATAGTGCTGGCTTCTAAGTCGCCACGCCGACACGCCCTGTTGCGCAATATGGGTTTCGAAGTGATCACCGTCTCGAATGGCGATGCCGACGAGCATTATCCCGGCGAGTTGCAGGCCGGAGATATCCCCCTTTATCTTGCCCGCAAAAAAGCTGAGGGGTTTTCGGGCAACCTCGAAGAGAATGATCTCTTGCTTACTGCCGACACCATTGTATGGCTCGATAATGCGGTAATTGGAAAACCCTCCGGACGCGATGAGGCACTTGCTATGCTGAGAAGGCTTTCGGGCAGGACGCACGAGGTCTTTACCGGTGTTTGCCTGATATATCGTGGCCAAGAGCATGCCTTTGTGGCCTCGTCGAAGGTGAGCTTTTCGGCCCTTTCGGAGGCAGAGATCCTCTATTATGTTGATCAGTACAAACCTTTCGATAAGGCAGGCGCCTATGGAATTCAGGAGTGGATTGGCTATGTAGGGGTTGAAGGGATTGATGGCTCTTTCTATAATGTGATGGGGTTACCGGTTCAACGACTCTATACCGAGATGACCCGGTTTCTGAAGTCGGTGGGGAAGCTGTAGCAGACGCCTTCGCTGTAATGGGTTATTTTGTATTTTTGCTGCGCTGAAT
>JBFWIG010000155.1:0-6349 GCA_050256115.1 Bacteroidales bacterium
GGGGTTGAACCGAAAAATCATCGTCTCTACCAACGTGGCCGAGACCTCTCTAACCATCGATGGCATTACTGCCGTGATTGACAGCGGTACGGCCATAGTAGCCCGGTTTGACCCAACCCGCAACGTAAATGGCCTGTTCGTAGAGCCCATCAGCCGTTCGTCGGCCGACCAAAGAGCCGGACGTGCAGGGCGAACAGCTCCCGGATCCTGTTATCGTTTGTGGCCCATTCAACATCATGAAAGCAGACCTCTCTCTATCGAACCTGAAATTCACAGGATAGATCTCTCCGGTACACTCCTCGGTATTCTGGCTGCCGGATTCCCTTCGGCCGACAGATTCCCTTGGTTAGAAAAGCCCGAGACATCGCGCATTTCGGGCGCTATGGATCTTTTACGTCTATTGGGTGCTGTTTCGGACAGTGGGATACTTACCCCCATCGGCAAAGAGATGGCCGAATTGCCGGTGCATCCCCGCTGGGCACGTGTTCTGTGCGAAGCGCGTGCGCTGGGTGTCTGGAACGAGGCTGCTCTGGTGGTAGCTGTCTCTCAGGGAGGCGAGCTCTTTACCAAGACATTGACCCCTCAAAACAACATACCTGACGCCAATGTTGATCTTCCTCCATCCGATCTGATATGCGCCGGCTACGTTTTAGCTTCCCGATTAAAAAGTGGAGCAACTTGGCACACCGATTTTGAACCGGGCCTCTCGCAGCGCGATCTCCAGGAGGCCGGTCAGACCTTTGGTCAGCTTGCAAAAACAGCACCAAAAACCCCCTTTTCCAAGCAGACTATCAACAATCTGTTAAAATGTTTACTAAGTGGCTTCCCCGATCATATTGCTCGTCATGTAGCATCGGGATCGCCCCATTACAAAACCACATCGGGCGTAAGCGGGCAGTTGACCAGTTTTCGGGTTTCGGCCGAAGCCCCCTATATTCTCTATTCGCGCATTGCGGCCACCTCGGTCGGCTCGAAAAATCGTGTCGCCTTACAAGGGATCTCTGTGGTAGATCCTCAATGGATTGAATCGCAGTGTCGGGCCTATTTCACCGTTACGGAAAGAGTGGAATGGATTCCCTCTATGCAGCGGGTTATGCAGAAGCGGGAAACCTGGCTGGGGGCATTAAGCTGGAAACAGGAGCTTAACGAAACGCCCGACGATGACACCGCCGCTGAGTTGCTTTCGCAATTAATTATCGGCAGAGAAATTGCCTTTCCGGCTTGGGATGAGGCGGTAGAGAACTTTCTCAGAAGGGTGCGTTTTACTGCCCGACACAACCAATCGCCCGGAATAGAAGATATTGATAACGAAGCGTTTCGGTGGATTCTACAGCAGGCCATCTATAAAGCCAGAAGCGCTAAAGAGGTGGCAAAAAGAGCGTTATGGCCATCTCTTCACGCCTGGCTCCGACCGGGCGACAAGGAGATTCTCAATTGGTTTGCCCCTGAATCGATCCAGCTTCCCGGACGACGAAGGCCAACTCCGATTCGCTATTGCGAAAACGGAGAGGTAATTCTCTCCGACACCATCCAAAACCTCTACAACTGCCCTACTCCGGTTACGGTAGCCGGCGGTCATACTGAGGTGCTCTACGAATTGCTTGCCCCCAGTCGTCGTCCGGTTCAGCTTACCGCCAATCTCGATGCTTTCTGGCACGGATCGTACAAGGAGATCCGCAAAGAATTGAAAGGACGCTACCCAAAACACGAATGGCGAGAATTTTGATTTTTTGTTGTACCTTTACGCACTTATTTATACATATTTCATGTTATTTCAGAATCTTTCTCTTATTGATCCCATCCTGAAAGCCGTTCAGGAAGAGGGCTACACTGAGCCCACCCCCATCCAGGAAGTTGCCATCCCCATTGTCTTAAACGGAACCGATCTATTAGGCTGCGCACAAACCGGAACGGGGAAAACGGCCGCCTTTGCCATTCCCATTTTGCAGCTTCTCCATGCCGAAACCATCGGCCGAAACACCGGAAGGTACATCAAATCTCTGATTCTCACACCCACACGCGAACTGGCTATCCAGATTGACGAAAGCTTTTCGGCCTATGGTCGTTATTGCGGCTTAAAACATACGGTAGTGTATGGCGGGGTTTCCCAAAAAAGTCAGACCGACGACCTCAAAGCCGGCATTGACATCCTGATTGCCACTCCCGGCAGACTTCTCGACCTTTATCAACAAAAGTTTATCGATCTGCGTCATGTAGAAATATTTGTACTCGACGAAGCCGACCGAATGCTCGATATGGGATTTATTCGCGACGTACACCGGGTAATTGAATACTTACCCAAACAGCGTCAAACCCTATTCTTCTCGGCAACAATGCCCCCGGAGATTTCGCATTTGGCCGACAATATTCTGCATAACCCTCAAAAAGTAGCCGTTACGCCGGTCTCCTCCACCGTCGACAAGATTAAGCAATATGTCTACTTCACCGACAAGCCCAATAAACGGAAGTTGTTAATCCACATTTTGCAAACACAGCCTGAGATTCGTTCGGCACTGGTATTCTCACGCACCAAACATGGTGCCGACAGGTTGGCTCGCGAACTGTCGAAAGCCGGCATCTCTACCGAAGCCATCCATGGCGACAAGTTGCAGAATGCCAGACAACGCGCATTATCGCGGTTCAAAAAAGGCGACTCACGTGTATTAGTAGCTACCGACATCGCTGCCCGGGGAATTGATATCGACGACCTTTCGCATGTTATCAACTTCGACATGCCCGACGTACCCGAAACCTATGTACACCGCATTGGCCGAACAGGCCGGGCAGGCCTTGAAGGCACCGCAATCTCCTTCTGCGATGTAGAAGAGATTCTGAACCTGAGAGATATCAACAAATTGATTGGAAAAGCCTTAGAGATCGTCGAAGAGCACCCCTTCCCGGTGCCCCAGGCCGATGCCCTCGGACTCGACAGAATCCAAATCGTAAAAGAAGAAAAACAGACCCCCGTTACCAGCTTCCGTCGCAAAACCGAAGCCTTCTCCTCAGCACAACGCAAAAGGATGTTTCGCAGATAATATGCGCTAGTGCTTCAAAGCGCATTAGCGCTTTGGGTGCTCAAGTGCATCGAGTGCTGCGCTACGCGCAAAGAAAAACGAGCGCGTCTGCGCGATGCACTAGAGCACTATCTCTTCATTAGAGCTCTCGATGCGCAAATGCGCATCGATGCACCGGAGCACCGGCAAATTGACGCTGATGCGTTAATTTGCCCTAAATCTCTTCCTCCACCAAATAGGCATTCCGGTCGGCTCCGTTGCGGGAGACTAATTCCGCTATAAATCCGGTGAGAAAGAGTTGGCTCCCTATAATCATGGCGGTCAGGGCCAGGTAGAAGTAGGGGCTTTCGGTTACCAGGCGGGTGGCAATGCCCTGCGAGAGCATCTGTAATTTCTGTACTCCCAGATATCCGGCGGCCAATAAGCCGGCCAGGAACACCAGTGTGCCCAACAGTCCGAAGAAGTGCATAGGGCTTTTCCCAAAACGCGATATAAAAAGAATGGTAAGAAGATCGAGATAGCCATTCATAAATCGTTCGAGACCAAATTTGGTAACCCCGTATTTACGGGGTTGATGCTGTACTTCGGCTTCGACAATGCGATGAAATCCTGCTCGTTGCGCCAGTACAGGGATATAGCGGTGCATCTCGCCAAAAACTTCGATGCTCTTCACCACGTCGCGTTTGTAGGCTTTTAAACCGCAGTTAAAATCGTGTAGATGGATGCCGGTAAACAGGCGGGCCGTAGCGTTGAACAGTTTGCTGGGCAGAGTTTTGGAAATAGGGTCGTAGCGTTTTCTTTTCCAGCCCGAAACCAGATCGTTTTGCCCTTCGGCTATCATACGATAAAGCACAGGTATCTCGTCGGGGCTGTCTTGAAGGTCTGCATCCATGGTAATCACCACCTCTCCCTTAGCGGCTCTAAAACCACAGAATAGTGCCGCCGACTTGCCGTAGTTTCTGCGAAATCGAATGCCCCGAATGGAGGGGTTGTTCTTTGCCAGTTCGGAAATCACCTGCCAGGAACTATCCTTGCTGCCATCGTCAACCAGAATCATCTCGTAGCTCCATCCGCTTTGGCCCACCACCCTGTGGATCCAGGCTGTTAATTCGGGCAAGGATTCGGCTTCATTAAATAAGGGAATAACAACAGATAGCTGTATCATAAGGCTATTCGAAAGGGTTTTTGCGACGCATGTATCGGGTGAGCATGCAAAAGGCCGCGATGGCAGCCGACAAAAGCACGCCCATAAAAGTGGCACTAAAAAGATTCGAGATAAAGAGAATAAAGGGGGTCAACTGGCCGAAGGCCTCCTCATACTGCGACATATCAGTTTGTGGTTGAAGAGACTCCACCCCCTTCAGTGCGAGATCTACCGATTGCTGAATCAGTTCAGGATCGAAGGTGTAGAGAAGGTAGGTGGTAAAGGAGGTGAGTATGGAAGCAAAAAACATCACCAGCGAACCAAACCCAAACAGATGAATCCATCTCTGTTTTTCGGGCGCAAAAGGAAAACGTATCACAATTTGATAGAGACCCACTATTTGTACCAGACGCTCCAAAAAGCCCAAAAGAAGCGACGAGGAGAAGAATGTACCCGTAAAATAGCGAATCAGTAAAAGGATGCCTAAAAGAGTTCCGATCACGGCCCCTCCTATCATGGCTCGCTCTTTAAGCGAAGGTTGCTCCATAGAAGTATAGATTCTGATTCTTTTTGGGCAAAGATATCCTTTTTCGCCGGAATTGGCCAGTATGGCTTGCAGGGCACCATTTTTTTTGTACTTTTGCGCGGGGTAAGTCCTACACGACCAGCTCCTGTTGAACCCCCCCAGGACCGGAAGGTAGCAAGGGTAGATGGTTGAGCGGTGCGATGTAGGGGGCTTACCCCTTTTTTTATGGAGTTTCCGCAAAATTGGGTATTTTCGCCAATGTACCGATCCGATCGAACCATCCAATGCGCAATCAACATAGACCACTCTTTCATTCGCCCTGGGGCTTCCGCGAAGGTCTGCTAACAGGAGGATCTCTTCTCTTTACGGGTTTCATTATTGAGGCGTTTGCCAATGCTCCGGCTATTCCCGGTCATCCCATGAATCTCTTTTTGAGCGTTATGCTGATGGGGATGATATTCTATCTACACAAAACAGCCTCCGATTATCCCTTCATTAAATGGCTTTCGGGCGTTTCCGGTTCGGTAAGCACCTTTACCACCTTTGCCGCCATGGCCGTTTTAATAGCCTTTATTCCACAAACAGGCGGGGCTAAAAGCATATTGCATCTCCTTGCTTTAGATCGGGTTACCCAAAGCTGGCCTTACGCACTAGCCATCTTTTGGCTTCTTATCTCATTAGGACTGGTAATTTTGCGAAACTTTCGTACCACCCGACGAGGACTCTTCTTTACGCTCCATCATGTGGGTCTTTGGCTGGTGCTGTTTGGCGGAGGAATGGGTGCCGGAGATTTTCAGCGTCTCTCGGTACAAACCATTAAAGGAGAAACAGTAGCTCAGGCAATGACCCTTTCGGGGCAAACAAACAATCTACCCTTTGCCTTATCGCTTCTACAGTTTGATATCGACTATTTTCCGCCCAAACTGGTAATGGTCGATGTGCAAACGGGAAGGATGTCGGACAAGAAAAAAGCACTTCCCTTTGCTCAACCCTCTAAAAGCACACACCTACACGGCTGGGAGATCACTACCAGAGAGTTGATTCCGGCTGCATTACCTGCCGATTCGGGTTTTAAGGCTATCGATATGCCCGGGTCGGGCACTGCGGTTTTTGTAACTGCCTATCACCCTAAACAGGGGCTCCGACGGGAGGGGTGGCTCTTTTCCGGAACTCGCGACCTTGATCCGCAAGGAATCCAACTGGACGAATCGAATCTACTCTACATCTTTCGACCCGATCCAAAAGAGTTCCGTTCTGAAATCTTGGTTCACACACGTAACGGAGACGAACAAAAAATCACACTCACGGTGAACCATCCGGTGAAGGTTGAAGGCTGGGATATTTACCAGACAGGTTACGACACTTCAATGGGTAAGTTCTCTCAAATCAGCGTTTTAACATTGGTGTATGATCCCTGGATTAAGGTGATCTACCTGGGCATCGGAATGATGCTGGCCGGGGCATTGGCCTTAATCCTGTTTGGTACCGGGCAAAAAGAGAAAACCCGGTAACCCCGGCAATGAACGCAAGCATTTTACCACGATAAAATAACTCTCAGAATGGCTTGGCATAGTTATCCCTACTATTATCTATTTACAATCGTTGTGTGGATTGTTGCACTTTCCAGCTGGTTCTTGGCAACAAACCATCGCTTCGGACGGTTTG
>JBFWIG010000156.1:0-6240 GCA_050256115.1 Bacteroidales bacterium
TACGACGAACCGATTCTGAAGAATATTGCGGCCAAGAATCCCGGATTAAAGGTGTTAGAGCAGATGATTACCACCGATCAATATGGTTTTGCCGTTCAGCGTGGCAATTTTACCTTGAAAAAGCATATTGATACCGTGTTGGTCAACTTGCGGGCCTCGGGGGCTTACCAGCGAATGATAGATCGGTGGCTCCCGCGCGAAGGTTCGCCTAAACCTATGCCCCAATTTACGTTTGGCAATAACGGCGTACTCCGTTTGGGTACGGCTGCTGTGACCGAGCCCTTCTCCTTTGTCGATGCAAGCCAGAATATCGTGGGTATAGATATTGAGATAGCCTCTTTAGTGGCACAACAGATCGGAGCCCGGCTCGAAGTGGTAGATATGGAGTTTGGCGCGATGATCCCTGCCCTTATTTCCGGAAAGGTAGATATGATTGGGGCTTGCATCACCATCTCGGAAGAGCGCGCAAAGAGCGTGCTCTTCTCACAGCCTTACTATACCGGCGGAATTGCAGCTTTGGTTAAGGAGTAGATTTGGTTTAGACTATTGAAGCCATTTGGCATAGATGATATCGTAGGTGCCATCGTCCTGCATGCTCTCGAAGCTCTCCTGCCACTGTGTAAGTAATGTAGCCGGAGTCCCTTTCGACAGGGCGATGTAGTAGTCGGACGACATGAGCGAGAAGGCGGGCTCAACCTCTTCGTAACTGTAGCCCTGTTGTTGCAGGATGGTAGGAAAGGTCACTCCGGTACAGACAAATGCATCAATCTCTCCCTCCATGAATTTTTGGGTCATTACCGCCGGATCGCTGTGCGAAACCAGATTAGTAAATCCTAGATTTCTAAGGTGCTGATCAGAAAACCACGAACTCACCGTTCCTAAGGAGGAGAGATTTTTTGCATCATCGAGCGACTCGATCGAGATGCCCGAATCTTTGCGGGTGTAAATCCATGTGGTATTGGTGCCGATGGGCCCGATCCAGTGGAATAACTCCTCCCTGAGCGGGGTGCGATCCATGGTAAAGAGGCAGACATTGGGGTTTGAGAGTGCAAGATTGTATCCGTTGCTCCATGAGGAGAGCTTAATGTCGGCATAGATGTGGTTGCGCTTCATAATCTCGTTTACCAGATCGGTGCCGAAACCGGTAATCTCCCCCTCGTTATTACGGAAGGAGAGGGGCGGGTACTGTTCGGTGTAGATGGTGAGTGTGCCGGGAGCATCGGACGAGAGCAAATATTTGCGGGTGAGTCCCAGCAAGGTGCCCTTTTTCTTTTGTTCGTCGATGGCTTCCTGGAAATCGGCCACTACGTCGTCGGGGATATTGCGGTTAAAGGCAAAATAGACCAGGTCGGTTTTGATGGTTATCCTCTCCGATACATGAAATAAGGTTCGCTCTATCGATTGCAGGGCTGCCTCGGCGGTAAAACGGTCGGAAGGGAAGAGATCGATCTCTCCGCTCAGCAGCTTTTGAAAGGCATCTACATTATCTTCGCAATATACCAGATTGGTGAATCCCTCTGCAACCAGGTATTGCTCAATGGAATAATCGGCCAGAACGCCGATTTTCTGCACCGTTTTGGCATCTTCGAGCGAGTTTAGTTGCAGGGTGCCCGGTGCTTTCTGGTAGAAGTACCAGTCGAGCGAGGCAATGGGGCCGGCCCATTTGAAAAGATCTTTCCGTTCCGGTTCCATAATCATCGAAAAGAGTACGGCATTCGGGGTGTTTTGTGCGGTCTGGTAGGCCTCTTCCCAAGGGAGTGTCTCTACCTTATACGGGATTTGCAGTTGCAGACAGATCTCTTTCAGCAGATCGGGAGCCAGACCGGTTACCTCTGAGTTTTCGGTGTAGTTAAGCGGTTTGTAGTTTTCGGTAATAAAGCGGAACGAAAAACGGTAGCGTTCGGACTTCTCGCTTTCGCATTGTGAAAAGAGCAAAATCATCAACAAGGAGGCAAGCAGCGGGCAGATAGTTCGTTTTAGCATGAGGGTAGCGGTTGTTATAACTATTTTCGGGCAATCATAGAGGCATTGAATCGAAGAGGTATGGCAGGCTCAAAAATAGTGCATATGATGCTATTTTCTCTATTCTTTTATTGTATAATTACATCTCTTTTCCGGTATTTCCTAACTCTTTTACCCATGAAAGCATCCGAAGAATCTTTGCCTGTCTGTTGTCCTCCGTTCGATCCGACACCCTGGAGTGATGTGGAATTTGTCTGGAATCAAAAACGGTTTGTGAAAACAACCGTCTGTACCTTCTTTTATATGCCCTTGAATTTTGGCAAGGCTATGAGGTTATTCGATTCGCGTCTGAAGGCTGCAAATGCCTCTTCTCCTGCGGGTCTCTGCCTTTCCGATCATCGTTCTAAGTGGCGTATGGATCTCTATCTGGAAGTGGATAAAGAGGTGCCCGGAATTGAGAATAGTTCCCTGAGTGGTGACTTCTTCTGTCGTGTTTATGAAGGCCCTTTCCGTGATACGGGGAGATGGTGTGCCGATTTTGAGAAGGTTGTAAAAGAGAAGGGGAAATCAGTTTTGAAATGGTATATGTGGTATACCACATGCCCCAAATGTGCCAAAAAGTATGGGAAGAATTATGTGGTAATTGTTGCGCAATTGCATTGAGTCATTATAAAATTCCTATAAATCGTTAATTCTTTCCGATATCACCTTTTTATCTCAAAACAAAACAATAAGTTTGATGGCTTAGTTTTGTTTTTGTGAAATCGCTCTCTTTTCTCACTCCTTGTTGTCTGCTTCTATTGCAGTTTTTGGCCTGTTCTACTTCCGACAGACCCGTGGTAACCTATACAGTTACCTCCGGCGATTATCGTGAAGTGTTGGATGTTATGGGGACGATTCAGGCTGTCAGGAACCACTCCATTGTTGCGCCGCAATTGTCGGGGCTCACTGTTACTAAACTGGCCCCGGAGGGGATAGTAGTGGAGAAGGGCGATACCGTGTGTGTGCTCTCTTCGTCCGATATAGATAAACGGCTCGAAATGATGCAAAAGGAGGTGGAACAGCTCGAGACAGAGTTGGTAAATCTGGAGATTTCTAACGGTGCGCTTTTGGCGGGTCTTGAGCTTGAGCTGCAGAACAATCAGGTGGAAATTTCCATTACGGAGCTCGATTCCATTCAACGTCAGTTTGTTCCGGAGGTACAGAAAAAGGTACTCGATCTTACATATCGGCAGGCCATGATTCAGCGTGCCAAACTGGAGAAGCGCTATGTGGCAAAAAAGGCGATTGCCGAGTCGGAAGCAAGAACGTTGAGGTCGCGTTTGGCAATCTCTAAAAATAATCTGCAACAGGTTGATCATCAGCGCGGGGAGCTCTTTATTCTGGCCCCTTTTCGCGGAATGGTAATGCATGTTGTGGCGCCTACGGTGTATGTAATGTCGAGCGAAGGGGGCAGCGGCAGTTATGGCGGAGCCATTAAGGAGGGGAGTCAGTTGATGCCTTTTCTGAGCTCGCAGGTGTTACAAATGCCCGATTTATCGGAGATGCAGATCATGGCACTGGTACCTGAGGTCGATTTTAAACGGGTAGAACTTAACCAAAGGGTAAATATTCGTGTGGAATCGGGTCAGGGCGTTGCCACTACCGGACGGGTGGTGAAGAAATCGTTAGAGGGGGCGGTTATGCAGTACTCTTCGGGTTCGTCGGTGAAGCGATATGAATTGATCCTGAGCGTTGATAGTTGTCATCTGCAGATGAAACCGGGGTTGTCGGCACGTTGCGAAATTGTACTTAATGAGGCAAAAGATTGTCTGGTACTCCCCTCCATTGCCGTCCATTCGCGCGACACGCTGAAGTTTGTCTATCTGCAGGAGAACCGTATGTTCCGTGAACTCCCCGTAGAAACCGGTTTATCTAACAGCGCCCAAACGGTAGTTTCGAAGGGGCTTCTGCCAGATCAGACTGTAGCACTTACCCAACCACACCATAGTCAGATTGTTAAGGAGAAGGCAAAGCCATTGTCAAAATAATAGAGATTCACTATGAGAAAAATACTTTTTCTGCTGTTCTGCCTCCTGGTTTGCTCCTGCTCTTCGAGTAAGGTGCAGGAGGTAGAGACAACGCTTGTAAAACGCGGTGCTTTTGTTGAAGAGCTGGTTGAGGAGGGAGAGGTAAGTGCCATGAATTCTACGGTTCTTACACCACCTTTGGTCTCGTCGCGATACGGATCTATGAAGATTATCCAGATGGTCCGCGACGGTAAGGAGGTAGAAAAGGGCGATACGCTGATGGTTTTCGATCCTACCGAGCTGAAGAGTATGCTGGTAACCTACGAACAGCAGCTGGAGAGTGCCCGCGCCGAGCTCGAAAAACTGAAGATGACACAGCAATCGGAAATTGAAGATCTGGAGGCCGATCTGGAATCATCGCGTCTGGCCTACGAAATCTCGAAAATTAACTCGGAACAGGCAGCCGGTTACGAGGCCGAGGTAACTCGCCTTGAGAGTGAGTTGCGTCTGGAAACAGCTGCCATTGCCCTCGAAAGGGCCGGCGAACAGATTGCAAACCGAAAGCGGGTACATCAGGAGGAGTTGGTGCAAAAAACGTATAGTGTTACGCGCACGGAGGGCTATTTGCGGGAGGCGCAAGATGCACTCAATAATCTGTTTGTTTTGAGTCCTTCGCGGGGAATTGCCATAATTCGCGAAAACTGGAGTACTAACAAAAAGTGGGGTGTGGGCGATCAGCCCTATAGCAGCAGTGCGTTGATAGATCTTCCCGATCTGAGTATGATGGTGGCCGAGGTGAAGGTGAGTGAGGTGGATGTTTCTAAATTGCAGGTGGGTCAAAAGGTGATTATACGGCCCGATGCCTACTCGGATACCATTTATCAGGGGGAGGTAAAGCGAATTGCCAATTTGGCCACCACCAAAGATTACCGATCGCAGCTTAAGGTATTTCCGGTTACCATTCAAATAGAGGGACAGAGCAGGAATCTTCTTCCGGGGCTTACGGTGAGTTGCAGGATTATAACGCACCAACAGCCCGATGTGCTCTACATTCCTTTGGAGTCGCTTTTCAGGGATGAAGCCGGCGAATATGTTTACGTAAGAAAACGCGGTCGATTTGAGCGACGTGAGGTAAAAACGGGAGCGGCCAATGCCGATTATGCCGGAGTTATTGAGGGCGTTGAGGAGGACGAGGAGTTGGCACTCACCGATCCGCTTCTCACCAATGAGGCCGAAAAGGGCAGCAACGATGCCGGAGGCACCTCGGGAACGGAATCACCCCGGTAAAGCAAACTGAATATGAAATCGATATTTATAGCTGTTATGTTGCCTTTGGGCGTTTGCAAATGCTGCCTCAGGGCCTCTACGGTACTGTTGGTCTCGTTGCTGTTTGTGGGTTGCGCTCCCGATAAAGAGAGTGCCTATTCGGTGAAGAGCGGGCTCTTTGAACAGACACTCTTTGAGAAAGGAGAGTTAGAGGCCATCTCGGCCGCTTTCCTCTTTCCTCCCCGGGTCTCTTACTCTTCGCAACTTAAGATTACCTGGCTGGCCGAACACGGAAGTATGGTTGAGAAGGGCGATACGGTGGCTCTTTTCGATCCTTCTTCTGTCGAAAAGAATATTCTTTCGCTTCAGGAGGAGTTCGAATCGGCTCAGGCTGCAAGAAATAAGCTGGAAATCAGTATGGAAACAGCCAGGAAAGAGGCAGAGGCGCAGATGCGTTCGGAAGAGGCCTCTTATAATCTTAAGAAACTCGAAATGGAGCGGGTTCGGTTCGAACCCGAAAAGAAACAGCGGGTGAGTGCTTTGCAGTTTCAACAGGCTACTATTCAATTGGAGAAGACGCGCAGAAAGCTGGCCAATCAACCGGTTGTGAATCGATACGACCTGGTGTCGTCCGATATTCAACTGTCTCAACGACAAAGCAATATCGAGAAGGCCGAACGAGATCGGAGCCTGTTGGTTTTGGTTGCCCCTTCTAACGGGCTGCTTCAGATTGGGGAGAATCCATCGTCGGGGAGTTCCACTTACAAGGTGGGCGACAACACCTATTCGAATTATCCGATTGTGATTATTCCCGATGTGAGCCGGATGAAAGTGAAAACCTCGGTTCGGGAGGTTGATATTACCAAGGTATATGTGGGAATGGATGTGCGGGTTCGATTAGATGCTCTGCCCACGGTCTTTTTTAAGGGGGTGATTACCGATATCAGCCGGGTTTGTCTGGCCGATGGAGAATGAGCTAAGTCGTTTGCGGTGGTAGTAGAGC
>JBFWIG010000157.1:0-6233 GCA_050256115.1 Bacteroidales bacterium
GAATATTCCCTGCACGGTAATCGAGGCTGGCCCATGTGTTGTTACCCAGGTAAAGACAATCGAGAGTGATGGCTATCAGGCCATCCAGATTGCCTACGGTGACAAGAAAGAGAAGAATGCAACCAAGGCTGAGTTGGGTCATTTTAAGAAATCCGGCTCTGCTCCCAAGCGGAAGGTGGTAGAATTTCTGATTGACGACACTGCAAAGTATGCATTGGGCGATGCGCTTACGGTAGATGTCTTGAAAGAGGATTCTTTTGTGGATGTTGTGGGAACATCGAAGGGAAAGGGTTTTCAGGGCGTTATGAAACGTCATGGTTTTAGCGGTGTTGGCGGGGCTACTCATGGTCAGCACAATCGTCTGCGTGCTCCCGGTTCGTTGGGTGCTTCGTCATTCCCCTCCCGTGTATTTAAAGGTATGCGTATGGCCGGCCAGACCGGTGGCGAACGTGTTAAGGTTGCTAATCTGAGGGTGCTGAAGGTGCTTCCCGAGAACAACCTGGTACTGGTTAAGGGTGCTGTTCCCGGCGCCAATGGTTCATTTTTAATTCTTGAATTCTAATGGAATTAGCGGTTTATACTACAGAAGGGAAAGACACCGGCAGAAAGGTGACCCTGAATGACGAGATTTTCGGCATGGAGCCGAACGATCATGTGATTTATCTTGATATTAAACAGCATCTGGCCAACAAGCGGCAGGGTACTGCCCACGCCAAAGAGCGTTCGGAGGTATCTTACAGCACCCGGAAAATCAAGAAGCAGAAAGGTACCGGTGGTGCCCGCGCCGGCGATATTAAATCGCCCGTATTTGTGGGTGGTGGCACCATTTTTGGCCCTAAACCCAGAGATTATTCGTTTAAGTTGAACAAGAAGGTGAAGCAGTTGGCTCGTGTTTCGGCTTTGGTGTACAAACTGAAAGAGGATAATCTGAAGGTGGTGGAAGATATCGCGTTCGATGCGCCTAAGACCAAAGAGCTGATCCGAATTAACAATAATTTGCAGATCGGTAATAAAAAGGTTCTTTATGTGTCTGCAGAGCAAAATATTAACCTATATTTGTCGTCTCGAAATTTGCAACGTGTGAATGTTGCAACTCTTTCGGAACTAAACACTTACAGTATTATGAACGCAGCGGTTTTGGTTTTTACTGAGAGCTCGGCTGTTGCGTTACAGGAGAGTGCTAATCAGTAAACTTAGCTTAAACCATGGAAATATTACTTAGACCCATCGTTACCGAGAAGATGACTTCGCAGGGTGAGGTACTTAACCGCTACGGATTCATTGTCGATCGTAAAGCCAACAAGATTGAGATTAAGAAGGCTGTCGAGGAGATGTATGGGGTTACCGTAGATTCGGTAAATACCTTGCTTACCGCAGGTAAAGTGAAGACCCGCTTTACGAAGCAGGGTTTGATTAAGGGTAGAAAAGCCGTTGAGAAAAAGGCAATTATTACCCTGAAGGAAGGAGACAAAATTGATTTTTACAGCAATATTTAGTGTATTATGGCGGTAAGAAAAATTAAGCCCACTACAGCTGGGCAGCGACATAAGATTGTCAGTTCGTTCGATGATATAACCAGCTCTGTTCCCGAGAAATCGCTTTTGTCTCCGCTGAAGCGGAGCGGAGGTCGTAATGGTACCGGTAAGATGACAATGCGTTATATCGGTGGCGGTCATAAGAAAATGTATCGTCAAATCGATTTCCTCCGCAGTAAGGATGCCCTTGCTGCCGAGGTAAAAACCATTGAGTACGATCCTAACCGCAGCGCACGTATTGCGTTGGTGGTATATGGCGATGGCGAGAAGAGTTATATTATTGCACCCAACGGTTTAAAGGTGGGTCAGTCTATTCAGAGCGGAGCCGGTATTGCTCCCGAGATTGGGAATACGCTTTTCCTGTCGGATATTCCGCTGGGAACGATTATCCATAACATTGAACTTCGTCCGGGCCAGGGTGCCGTGATGGCTCGTAGCGCCGGGACGTATGCACAGTTGCTTTCGCGTGAGGGTAAGTATGCCATTATTAAGCTCCCTTCGAGCGAAACCCGAATGGTGCTTGTTTCGTGCCGTGCCACGATTGGTTCTGTTTCTAACGCCGACCACTCGAACGAGCAGTCGGGTAAGGCTGGACGGAGTCGTTGGTTGGGTCGCAGACCCCGTACCCGCGGTGTGGCTATGAACCCCGTCGATCACCCAATGGGTGGTGGTGAAGGACGCGCTTCGGGCGGTCATCCCCGTTCCAGAACCGGGAAACCGGCTAAGGGCTATAAGACCCGCGCTCCGAAGGCTGCTTCGAGCAAGTATATTGTTGAAAGAAGAAAGAAATAATCTGATAAAGTTCAATAGTTATGAGTCGTTCATTGAAGAAAGGTCCATTCATTGATTTCAAGCTCGAAAAGCGGGTTCTCGACATGAATGCTACCAACAAGAAGGCTGTCATTAAAACCTGGTCCAGAAGGTCGATGATCTCGCCCGATTTTGTAGGGCATACCATCGCTGTGCATAACGGGAATAAGTTTATCCCCGTGTATGTTACCGAGAATATGGTGGGTCACAAGCTTGGAGAGTTTTCTCCCACGAGGACCTTTAGAGGCCATGCCGGCAATAAGAAGAAATAAGTATATCCCGAAAAAGTAGATTATCAATATGGGTGCTAGAAAAAGAATTGCAGCAGAAAAGGCAAAAGAGCTGAAGAAGAACAAGGCTCTTGCCGTTCTCAAGGATGTGCCTACCTCCCCGCGGAAGATGCGTTATGTGGTAGATATGATCCGGGGACAGGAAGTGGGCCGCGCTTTAGATATTCTGAAGTTCAGCAATAAGGCGGCTGCTCAGCGTGTGGAAAAACTGTTAAAGAGTGCTATTGCCAACTGGCAGCAGAAGAACAGCGACCAACGCGTAGAGGATAATAAACTGGTTGTAAGTGAGGTTAAGGTTGATGGTGGCCGTTCACTGAAGCGCATGCGTACAGCGCCTCAGGGTCGTGCTTACCGGATCCAGAAACGCTCTAACCACGTTACCTTGGTGGTGGACAACGCGGCTAATGTTCAAACTCAAACAAAATAAGATATATGGGACAGAAAGTTAATCCTATAGCTAACCGTCTTGGAATTATTCGCGGATGGGATTCCAACTGGTATGGTGGAAAGGATTTTTCCTCGAAGTTAGTGGAGGATAGTAAAATTCGTGAGTATTTGAACGCCCGTTTGGCCAAAGCAAGCATCTCGAAAATCATCATAGAAAGAACCCTGAAACTGGTTACCATTACGGTTAATACGGCTCGTCCCGGTATTATTATCGGGAAAGGCGGTAAGGATGTTGATACGTTGAAGGAAGAGTTGAAGAAGCTGACCACCAAAGAGGTTCAGATTAATATTTTTGAGGTGAAACGCCCCGAGCTTGATGCGGTAATTGTGGCTAACAGCATTGCCCGTCAGGTGGAAGGGAAGATCTCTTATCGTCGTGCCATTAAGATGGCTATCCAGAGCACCATGCGAATGGGAGCCGAGGGGATTAAGGTGATTATCTCCGGCCGTTTGGGCGGTGCCGAGATGGCCCGTACCGAGATGTACAAAGAGGGAAGAATTCCCCTGCATACGTTCCGTGCCGACATCGATTACGCACTTGGCGAAGCACTTACTAAGGTAGGGCTTTTGGGTATTAAGGTCTGGATCTGTAATGGTCTGGTCTATGGCAAACGCGATCTTGCCCCCAATTCCGGTGTTGTTCCGGCCAAACCTGCCCGTACTTTTCCTCAGGGTGGCGGCGGATTCCGGAAAAAGAGAAAATAGGAGCCCGGCTTATTACGAATAGATTCTTTTTACCGAAAAATTTACCAGGATGTTACAACCTAAAAAAACAAAATACAGAAGGCAGCAAAAAGGAAAGATGAAAGGTATTGCCCAACGGGGTAATGACCTGGCATTTGGCTCTTTTGGCATTAAAGGGCTCGATACGTGCTGGATCACCGGCCGTCAGCTCGAGGCTGCCCGTCAGGCTATTACGCGTTATATGAAACGCGAAGGCCAGCTCTGGATCAGAGTCTTCCCCGACAAACCCATCACCAAGAAACCTGCTGAGGTTCGTATGGGTAAGGGTAAAGGTGCTCCCGAAGGCTTTGTGGCTCCCGTTACTCCGGGACGCATGTTGATTGAGATTGAAGGCGTTCCTTTGGCTACTGCCCAGGAGGCTCTTCGTTTGGGCGCCCAAAAGTTGCCTATTCTGACCAAATTTGTCGTGAGACGCGATTACACTGAATAATAGCTTAGAAGATGAAGACGGCTGAGATTAAGGAATTGTCAGTAAAAGAGATACAAGAGCGTATCGAGACCGAAAAGAGCAATTTGACCCGTACAAAGTTGAACCATGCAGTATCCCCTTTAGACAATCCCATGAAGATTCGGGATGCCAGGAAGAACATTGCCCGGTTGCTCACTGAGTTGCGCAAGAGATCCTTGTCGGAAACAATATAATGATGTAAGGAAGCATGGAAAAGAGGAATTTAAGAAAAGAACGGATTGGGGTAGTTGTCAGTTCCAAAATGGACAAGACCATTACTGTTGCGGTGAAAACCAAAATTAAACACCCCATCTATGGAAAGTTTATGAATAAAACTTCCAAGTTCTACGCTCATGACGAACAGAACAGCTGTAACGTAGGCGATACGGTCAGCATTATGGAGACTCGTCCTCTGAGTAAAAATAAGAATTGGCGTTTGGTAGAAATCATCGAAAGAGCTAAGTAACTATGATACAACAAGAATCTAGATTAAGTGTTGCAGATAACAGTGGGGCCAAGGAGGTCTTGTGTATCCGCGTTTTAGGGGGTACCGGACGCCGGTATGCCTCTGTGGGCGACAAAATAGTGGTTGCCGTGAAGAGTGTTATTCCTTCGGGCGATGTGAAGAAGGGTTCTGTTAGTAAAGCGGTAATTGTACGCACAACTAAGGAGATCCGTCGTGCCGACGGTTCGTATATCCGGTTCGACGACAATGCAGTGGTGTTGCTCAACAACCAGGGTGAGATTCGTGGAACTCGTATTTTTGGCCCTGTGGCCCGTGAGTTGCGCGAGAACTATATGAAGATTGTTTCGCTTGCTCCCGAGGTATTGTAATTCTATAAACCCTATTCTGATGAATAAAAAATTGCATATTAAGAAAGGAGATAACGTTTTTGTAAATGCCGGCGACTATAAAGGTCAGCAGGGTCGTGTACTCGAAGTGCTGGTTGATGAGAACAAGGCCATTGTTGAGGGTGTAAATATGGTTTCGAAACATACCAAACCCAACGCCAAAGCCCCTCAGGGCGGTATTATCAAAAAAGAGGCTCCTATTCAGGTTTCGAACCTGAATCTGATCGATCCCAAAAGTGGGAAACCCACCCGTATAGGCCGTCGGAAAGATGCCGAAGGTAAAGTAGTGCGTTATTCAAAAAAATCTGGAGAGGAGATTAAGTAATGGCAAAACAGACAGAGGTGAAGGGATATATTCCTACACTACAAAAAAAATATACAGAGGAGATTGTACCGGCTCTGGTGAAGAGTTTGGGGTATAAAACCGTGATGCAGGCTCCCCGACTGGAGAAAATTGTGATTAATCAGGGTGTTGGTCAGGCCGTTTCCGATAAGAAGATGATCGAGACTGCTATTACTGAGTTAAGCAATATCAGCGGGCAAAAAGCTGTGGCAACTGTCTCCAAAAAGGACATCTCTAACTTTAAGTTGCGTAAGGCTATGCCTATCGGCACCCGGGTTACGTTACGTCGTGTTAAGATGTATGAGTTTCTCGACAGACTTATTTCGGTTTCGCTTCCCCGTATCCGCGATTTCAAAGGGGTGAACAGTAAACTCGACGGTCGTGGTAATTATACCCTGGGTATTACCGAGCAGATTATTTTCCCCGAAATTGACATCGATAAAATTTCGAAGATGATGGGTATGGAGATCACTTTTGTGACTACCGCCAACACCGACGAGGAAGCCTTTGCTCTGCTGAAAGAGTTTGGGATTCCCTTTAAAGCTGCCAAAAAATAATACAATTATATAAAGATCTATGGCTAAAGAATCAATGAAGGCCCGTGAGGTAAAACGCGCCAAAATGGTAGAGAAATTTGCCGAAAAGAGAGCTAAGCTTAAAGCTGAGGGCGATTTTCAGGGTTTGGCCCTCTTGCCCCGCAACTCCAGCAGGGTAAGACTGCATAATCGTTGTCTGCTTACGGGTCGTCCCAAAGGGTATATTCG
>JBFWIG010000158.1:0-6151 GCA_050256115.1 Bacteroidales bacterium
TGTTGGAGCCTACCACCGAAGAGCTGGGGGTGATGGATCATCTCTTCCAGTCGGATGGGGTAGGTCGCGATTTTCTCTATATGAAGGCCGGTGGTTCGTTGCACCCCGCTTCGCTTGAGACGGTTCAGAACCGTGAGCATTTTATCCACCAGGAAGGACAGGTTGTCTTTAAATTTGCTGTCTCCAGGATGGCCGATGTTTCGGTAGAGGTGATGCGGCGAAATCAGCTCACCCCCGAGTCGCTGGCCTGGCTGGTTCCTCACCAGGCCAATCTGCGTATTATTGATGCCGTAGGCCGCAGAATGGGTCTGCCGGAAGAGAAAGTGATGGTGAATATCGAGCGGTATGGCAATACCACTGCTGCTACCATTCCCCTATGCCTTTGGGAGAACGAAAAGAAACTCAAGGTTGGCGATAATTTAATTCTCAGTGCTTTCGGAGGTGGATTCACCTGGGGTGCCATCTATCTCAAGTGGGCCTACGATACCGAGTAGTTGCTACTAAGGGCAATACGCCCCGTGGCGTAGTGCACTTTTAGAGCAGAGCAAGAATTCCCGAAAAATAGAGTATGGCCAGTATAATCAGGCCAATGGCGGTTCCTGCCAGGATTCCGTAGGTAACCTGAGTGGTGGCCGACGTACGGGATGGGATAATCGCAGATGGGGGTTGAGTGCTCTCTTCTACCGCGGCAATGGTTGTCTTCTCTTCGATGGGTTTAGGCGTGGGAAGCGAAACGGGAGTCAGCCCGAAAAGTGAGTGCAGGATAACAGCGCCTTCTGTGGCACGAAAGTCGAGTTCGCCTTTCTGATTATTGGTAAATGTACCAAAACCTTCCAGGGTAACATCGCCCTTCTCCCAGGCTTTCCTGATCTGATAGGCAAAACGGGTTACCTCTCCCAGTGCTGTTCCCTCCGAAATTCCCCTCTTTGCAGCGAGCCAGGCAATCAGCGTGGGATCGGAGATGCCGGCATCACGTACAAACGTAACAGATGTAGCGGGCGGGCCGATAACCGATGGCTCTTCCAGCCATTCGGAGGGAGTTTCGGCGGCATAAAAACAACCCAGACCGGGAACTGCCACTTTTGCATTCCGGCCCAGTAGATCTACAATGCACGCAACGATTTCTTGTTTCATTTCGGTGAAAATGTTGGCATAAAGATAACACAATAATCGTTCAGCCCGAATTTTGCGTATTCTCAAAATTGGGATAACTTTACCATGGCATAGCTGTAAAATGCCCCTAAATTTCTCTTTTTCATGGAAAAACATAAAGTCTTGGTTACCGGTGGTGCCGGATATATAGGATCGCACACTGTGGTGGAGCTGATTGAAAGCGGTTTTGAGGTGGTTATTGTCGATAACCTCTCCAACTCATCGGCCGATGTGATTGATGGAATTGAAAAGATCACAGGCGTGAGGCCACTGCTCGAAGTGTTCGACCTGCAGGATCATACCCGGGTTAATGACTTTTTTTCGCGTCACGCCCCCATGGATGCTGTGATCCATTTTGCCGCCTCGAAGGCTGTGGGAGAGTCGGTAGAGAAACCCGAACTCTACTATCGCAACAATCTGGTGTCGCTGCTTAACATCCTTGAAGCGCAGGATCGATACAATGTACCCCATTTGGTCTTTTCCTCTTCGTGTACAGTTTACGGACAGCCTGATGAGTTGCCCGTTACGGAGAATGCACCGGTTCAGACGGCTACTTCGCCCTATGGTAACACCAAGCAGATTAGCGAAGAGATCATTCGCGATTTTATTTCGGCCCATCCGGGCGTTAATGCAGTAGCACTTCGCTACTTCAACCCCATCGGGGCCCATCGTTCGGCCTTGATTGGAGAGCTCCCCCGGGGCGTTCCCGCCAATCTGGTGCCCTTTATCACGCAAACGGGAATCGGATTGCGCGAAGAGTTAAAGGTGTTTGGCGGTGACTACAACACCCCCGACGGATCGTGCATCCGTGATTACATCCATGTAGTAGATCTGGCAAAGGCGCACTTGGTTGCTATTCAGCGGCTTATAGATGGCCGAAATAAAGATGGTTTCGAAATGTTTAACGTAGGTACAGGAAACGGGGTGTCGGTTTTGGAGCTGATTTCTATGTTTATTAAGGTATCGGGCGTGCCTCTCCGTTACCGGATAGTAGATCGTCGCCCCGGCGATATAGAACAGATCTGGGCCGATCCGGCGTTGGCTAACCGTGAGTTGGGCTGGAGAGCGCAGAGTACGCTCGAAGAGACCATTCTCTCGGCCTGGAAGTGGGAACTGCAATACGAAATGGAACATCCTCGTCGAAAATAGCTTCAGCCACCGGCTCTGTCGGCTTCACCTACACTTTTTAAGGCATGATCGATACAACTACCTATTGTGTGATTCTGGCCGGTGGCGTTGGCCGGCGTTTTTGGCCATTGAGCCGAATTAACAGGCCCAAACAGTTTTTGGATATCCTCGGCACCGGGAAAACTCTTTTCCGGCAGACCTACGAGCGGATGGCTAAAGTGGTGGATCATCGCAATATTTTGGTGGTTACCTTGGTAGACTATGTGGATATGGTCAGAGCTCAGGTTCCGGAACTGGATAGCAATCAGATTATTGCAGAACCCTATCAGCGCGATACGGCGCCTTGTATAGCGCTGGCAGCCCATATACTGTTGAAGCGAGACCCTCTGGCCAGAATGATAGTGGCTCCCTCCGATCATCTGATTTTGGATGAAGCGGCCTTCTTTGCTGTTTTAGAGAGAGGGGTCGATTTTGTGGCCAACTGCGATGATCTGCTTACTATTGGTATCAAGCCTTTCCGTCCCGAGACAGGCTATGGCTATATTCAGGTTTTGCCTCACTCGCCCGACGAACCTCTTCCCGACGGTTTCGGAAAGGTGAAGGCCTTTACGGAGAAGCCCGATCTGGAGGTGGCCCGCATCTTCCTTGAAAGCGGTGATTTCTACTGGAATTCCGGCATCTTTTTTTGGTCGGCCGGTGCCATCCTTACGGCATTCGGGTTGTGGGCGCCCGAAATTAACCATCTCTTCGAACAATTTTCGGGGCGACTCTGTACCCCCGGTCAGGAAGAGGCACTTGAGCAGCTCTATTCGCAGTGCAAGGCGCAGTCGATTGATTATGCCATCATGGAGAAGGCCGATAATGTCTATGTAATGGAGGCCGAATTTGGCTGGAGCGATCTGGGTACCTGGAGTGCCATGTACGAACGACTCCCGCACGATGAAGCGGAAAATGCCCTTTCGGGCGATAAAATCTTCTCTTTTAACAATCATAACTGTCTGATCCGGGTTGACGACGATAAGATTGCCATTGTGGAGGGGATGAACAACCATATTGTGGTACTTTCGGGCGACACACTCCTGATTTGCCGGCAAAGCGAGGAACAGGCCATCAAAGGGTTTGTGAAGGATGTTAAAATTACTCTTGGGAAAGATTGGTTGTAACCGCGCTTCCGGCAGGAGCGTTATTACCCTTCTTCTCCTCTTTTTTCTCTTCTCCTCTGCGTCGGCCCAGTTTGCGTTGCCCGGCCGGTTGCCTGCGCGCATCGCTTTTTCGCAGCAAGCTTCGCCTCATTTCAAGGTTGTATATCCGGAAGAGCTCTCGCAACTTCCCTCCCAATTACTCCAATGGCTTGAGCAGGCATACCTTCTCGACACGCCTGCATTAATTCGGCCACTCCGCCCCGTTTCGGTATGGGTAAACCCTTATGAGATTCGTTCTAATGGGCGGGTAGTGTGGGCGCCAAGGCGAATAGAGCTCTTTTCTACCCCTCCTCAAAGCCAGGAGCCGGGTAGTTGGATTTCGCACCTCGCGGTGCACGAGTTTAGGCATGTGGTTCAGATGGAAAACCTTAATCGGGGTCCAATCCGGCTACTCTCACTATTAACCGGTCAACAAGCCACCGGGTTGGCGGCTTCACTACTCCCTTTGTGGTATCTGGAGGGAGAGGCTGTGGCCGCTGAGACGGCCTTCTTCCCTTCGGCCCGTGGCGTACTACCCTCTTTTGCAAGGGTAGAGCGAACAGCGTGGCTTTCCGAGCACCCTAAACCGCCCGGTTATTTTGCCTCCATGCTCGGCTCCTATCGGGTGGGCACTCCCGGTCCCTACGCCATGGGTTACTCGATGGTTACTGCAATCGGCCATTCATTTGGGGCGACTCCTCTTGCAGAGGCTGCCCGTTTTACAGCCCTTCGCCCCTACCTGCTTACCCCCTTTTCCAGAGGACTTAGGCAATCGACCGGTCTCTCAGCACCCCAATGGCATGCCGAAGTGGGTCGACGAATTCGCGAAACGTCACCATTGCCACCCGATTCGGCATTTACCCCTTTTGTTCGGAAAAATCGTCGTACCCACAATTCCTATACCCATTTTGTCTCTCCGCTCTGGGCGCTCGATTCCCTGATAGTGGTTCAACGCCACGGAATTGAGCATCTTCGGGAATTTATGATACTTGAGAGCGACGGTTCTTTTCGAAGCTTGCTTAAGCCCTCTCCTTCGGGCGGCGAACGCAACTCTGCCGGCGGATCGTTGTTGGCTTTCACCGAGTTTTTAACCCATCCGCGTTGGGAGGGGAAAACGCTTTCGGTGGTGGCTCTGTATGATTTTCATTTGCAGAAGAAGCAGAGACTACTGCATCCGTTTCCTCTCTTTTCGCCCATACTTTCGTCCGACGGAAGCCGGTTGGCTGCGGTCGAGACCGATGCTGACAATCTTCACACGCTGGTCGTCTTCTCGCTCCCCGAAGGGAGCGTGTCGGGCCGATTTCCTGCGCCCCACCGCGAACAGATTCAATTCCCTGTTTGGTACGCTGATGAGCGTTATCTGGCCGCAATTCTCAATGACGACAGGGGTGCCCGCGTGGCCAGACTCGATCCGGAATCGGGCCAATGGGAAACCCTTTTCAATCTTGGATTCAAACGGATTACTGATTTAGCATCACAGGGCTTTTCGCTCTTTTTTACGGCCGATTTCGGCGAAGTCACCAATATCTGTCTCTATAAGCAGGGTTGGAGAGGGTTTCGACAGCTAACCCGGTCGCGCTTTGGAGCCGCTTTTCCTATGCCTGATCCATCCGGGAAAAGGTTGCTCTATGCCGACTACACGCCTCTCGGTTTTGATATCGCGCAGATCGACCTCGATGAGAGGGTACTTCCTTTTGCCGATACCCTTTCTGAAGGGGTTTTTCCGGTGCCCCGTTCACTTGGCCAACCGATTCTACCCGAATCGCCGGTGCAGCTCTCCCCATCGCGCCCTTACCACAAAGCGCATCATCTGTTTAATCTGCACAGTTGGGCTCCATTTTACTACGATTATCACGAATTGGATACCGACGATCCCTCCATACAGCCCGGTTTTGTAATGGTTTCGCAAAATCTCACCGGTTCGCTTACCTCTATGGTGGGTGCTTCGTTCAATACCGACCCGGTTTTTCATACCCGTTTTACCTACAGGGGCTGGTTTCCGGTAGTTGAGGGAGAGTTCGATGCGGGAGGGTATCAACAGCATTCGCGTGTGCCACAGTCCGATATCCCTGAGCGGGGTACCCGGTATCGTCTTTCATCGCGCATTTACATTCCCCTGCTTTTCCCTTTGGGCCGGGGAGCGTTTCAACCGGTTCCATCGGCCGAAATGGTTTATGCCAACGATCTGCTCCGATTGCGCGACGGCACCTTTCATGAAGGGGTTTCGTACGTAAAAGGGAGTATGCAGGCCACCTATTTTCGCTATGCTTCGCAGGCTCATCTGGCCCCTCCGTTTGGAATCTCGGCCCGTGTAAGATGGCTTGATGCCCCCTTTATGCGCGAGGGTGTGGGCACGTTGTGGGCATTAGATTCGCGTCTCTGGTTGCCCGGTATGGCCCATCTGCACAGCACACAACTTACCTTTGGCTGGCAGAGGCAATCTATCAACAGTTCGCTGTTTGCCTCCGAAATTGATTTTCCCCGCGGCTATCACCCCTACCCATCTGTGGGGTTGACGCGGTTTCTGGCCGAGTATGCCTTCCCTTGGGCCTACCCCGACTGGGAGGTCGGAGCCTTTCTCTTTGTGAAAAGGTTGCGTTCGTCTCTCTTTGCCGACTTTGGCCGGAATGAAGGGTTTACGTTTGGGAGTCTTTCATTCAAAGAGCAGCATATGGCCTCTGTGGGAGCCG
>JBFWIG010000159.1:0-6106 GCA_050256115.1 Bacteroidales bacterium
GCTATACTAAAAAGAGTATATATGCATAATGTTTAGAATATAAACACTAATGTGCTATATTTGCGCAGGATTATACACATTATAAAAATGAAACGGACCTTACTGCCCAAGCAGCAAAAGATGCTAAATGCTTTGGGAGAACATCTAAAGTTGGCGCGTTTACGTCGCGACCTCTCTTCGCAGCAGATTGCCGAGCGTGCGGGAATTTCGCGCAGTACCCTCATCAAGATTGAGAGGGGCGACGAGGGGGTGGCCATTGGATATTACTTCCGGGTGCTGGCAGTACTGGGTCTCGACAAGGATATCTTGCTTGTGGCAAAAGATGATGAGTTGGGCCGGGCATTGCAGGATGCAAAACTCGTAGTCAAAGAGAGAGCGTCAAAAAAGTAACCTATGGCAGCGCAGACCCACATATATGTATATTTGGATGAGTTCGACACCAACGAACCTGTCTTTATGGGTGTATTGCACAGCGAAGTAATCCGGGGGAAAGAGATATTCTCGTACGAAAACGATCCGGGATGGCTGAAGCATAAGCGCTATCGCGCGTTAGACCCTGACCTGACAGCTTTTTCAGGGAAACAATATCTTGGCGGCGACAAAAGCAATTTCGGGGTGTTCCTCGATTCCGCTCCCGATCGTTGGGGTCGCACGCTAATGCGCCGGCGCGAAGCCATAAATGCACGGCTCGAGGGCAGGCCTCAACGGACTTTAACTGAGGCCGATTTTTTAATGGGATTATTCGACGGCAACCGCATGGGGGCACTTCGCTTTGCCATTGCGCCTCATGGGGAATTTATGGACAACAACCCAACGTTGGCCACTCCCCCATGGACATCGATCCGCGATCTGGAATATGCCAGTCTGCAACTGGAAGAGGAAAAACAACCGCATTCTACGGATTATGCCCGATGGCTGAACATGCTGATTGCACCGGGTTCATCTTTAGGCGGTGCCAGACCCAAGGCAAATGTACGCGACGAATCGGGGCATCTATGGATTGCCAAATTTCCAAGTAACCAAGATTCAAAAGATATGGGAGCCTGGGAAATGGTGGTTTCCGAACTGGCACGTTCGTGCGGCATCGTGATGTCGGAGAGCCGGGTACAAAAATTCGGCCGAAACCACCAGACATTTCTCACCAAACGTTTCGATAGAACCAACAATAATAGGCGTATCCATTTTGCTTCGGCATTAACATTACTGGGTTATGCAGATGGAGTGAGTCATTCAGAAGGTGCGAGTTATCTGGAACTGGCCGAGTGGATCATGGCCAACTGCTACGATCCCAATGCCAATTTGGAACAACTCTGGCGCAGAATTGCCTTTAACATCGCCGTGTCGAATTGCGACGATCATCTGCGAAATCACGGATTCGTTTATACGAAAAAGGGGTGGCAATTATCACCGGCCTACGACATCAATCCCAACGAAAACGGAATGGGGCTGACACTAAACATTTCGGATATTGACAACTCATTGGATTTCGATTTGGCAGTAAGCGTCGCCGGATATTTTGGTGTGAACAAAAACCGGGCATCGGATATCCTGAAAAGCATCATTTCTACTGTAGCACAATGGCCAAAAATTGCCACGCATTACGGCATTTCGAGAGAAGAACAGCATATTGTTGCGCATGCTTTCAGGACGATCATCTAACCACACGGCACATCTGCGTTACGAGTAGATTAAGGCTTTTAGTTGATCGAGGGTGAGTTTGGCGGTGGTGTCGGTGCCTTCGAGAAGGGTCTCGGCAAGATCGCGTTTGGTGGCATGCAGCCGAAGAATCTTCTCTTCGATGGTGTTTTCGGCCACCAGCCGGTAGATGGTAACCGGTTTGCTTTGCCCGATGCGGTGCGCCCTGTCGGAGGCCTGATCTTCGATGGCCGGGTTCCACCACGGATCTAAATGCACTACATAATCGGCTGCAGTCAGATTCAGGCCCAAACCGCCGGCCTTCAGACTGATCAGAAACATATCCCTATTGCCCTTTTGAAAGGCCGCTACCATCTTACTGCGTTCAGCCATAGGGGTAGAACCATCCAGGTAGTGATAGCTGTATCCGGCTTTGTCGAGCGCAGCCCTCACCAACGCCAGATGCGATACAAATTGGCTAAAGACCAATGGCCTGTGCTGCCCCTCCTTCAACTCTGCCACAATATCCATAAATGCGGCAAGTTTTGAGGAGGGAATCGCAATGGAGCGATCAACCAATGCCGGGTTACAGGCCGCCTGCCGTAAACGGGTAATCTCGGCAAGGGCCTTCAGTTGGCGGGCACCCATCGACTCCTCATCACCTGCCTCCTCTATCAACCTCACAGCCTCCCGGCGCAATGCCTCGTAATAGGCTCTTTCGGGCCCGCTCAACTCAATCCGCTTCAGAATCTCCGTTTTAGGCGGCAACTCATCCAAAACAGCCGACTTTACACGGCGCAACATAAAGGGGGCCAACAACTTCCGCAGCTGTTTGCGTGGTGCAGGGTTCTCATCCTTCACAAAACGAGCCGAGAATGTTTCGAAACGCCCCAATAAACCGGGGTTCAGAAACTCGAAGAGGTTCCAGATCTCGCCCAGATGGTTCTGGATGGGTGTTCCGGTTAACGCAAGCCGGAAACTCCCCTGCAATGTCATCGCAGCCTTTGAGGTTTTGGTCAACATATTTTTTATGGTATGCGCCTCATCGAGCACAATTGTCGAAAATTGCACTTCGGACAACGCTTTCCTCTCCGACTGCAACAACCCGTACGAAATCACCAACACATCGGAGGGAACCAAACCCGCTAAGAGCTGCTCACGCCCCCCGTTTTCCATTCGCTTCAGGGTAAGCGAAGGCGCAAAACGCTCTGCCTCGGCCATCCAGTTAGGAACAACCGAGACCGGACACACCACCAATGCAGGCCCCTCCGAAGCCCTGTGTAACAAAAGTGCCAACGACTGAAGCGTCTTACCCAACCCCATGTCGTCGGCCAGGCATGCCCCGGCCTCCCACGATGCCAGGCGCGCCAACCAGACAAAGCCCTCCTCCTGATAGGGTCGCAATTCGGCCTGCAATCCGGCGGGCAGACTCACCGGCATGGATGCGCTTTGGTTCACCCGTTTCCGGAACTCTTTCCAGCCCTTATCTACGGTTACATCCTCCCACTCATCCAGCGTATCGCCAAATGCTACAGAGGCCAACTTGTGAATCTGTACCTGATCATTGTGCATAGTGCCAATGCCCCTTACCTCTTCCAGCCGTTTTCGCAGTTGTTCGCTTAGCGCAAAAAATTCGCCCTTCCTGAGTTCGACAAAGCGTCCATGACCTTTTTGACTCATCGCCAACAACTCAACCAACCTCACCACCGTATCCTCATCGACACTCACCTCCCCTTCGAGCGCAAACCAATTTGTTTTCGACCTAATCCGCAACTTTAGATTTTCGAACCCGAGAGAGCCCTTTAACGAATATCTAACCCCCTCCGGCCACTCAACCACGTACTCATCGATATGCAGCTGCAACAACTCGAGCAACGATAAACACGCTTCCGGCTGTTCCAGCACCATTAAATCGGCTCCCATTTCGAGGTCTTCCAACAACTGCATTTCACTCAACAATGCCGACTCCCGTTCGGATTCCAATGTCAAATTGCGTACTACCTGAAGCTGCCCCTCTTTGTCGGAGGTAAAGAGGGTCTTTCCCCCCTTTCCCGGTTTACAATAGGGCGGCATCGACCCGAAAGGTTTGGCAAAAAGCTCAACCTTCAGGCCATCGCCCAGCGGCAACAATTGTACCCGCAAACGCGAATCGGCAGTCACCGTCCGGATGTTACTCTGCTTACCGTCAACCGACAGCACATCCGAATGGACAGCCATCCGCGAGCTAAATACATTCAGCACCTGTAATAACTTCTCCTTACCCCGTTCGGGAACAACCACATTCTGTTCTTTCACCCGCGCAATCAAGGCACGTTGCTCAAGGGTTAAATCATAGACCAGAAATCGGGTATTGGTCTCTTTAACAAGCTGAACCCGATCCGGTTCCTGAATCGATGTGGATAATGTATAGCCTCCGGCACATTTTTTTACCTCAATGGCCGGTTGCGAAGCCACCAACTCTATAGGAATAAAATCCGAATCTTCCAGATAGATGAATGGATGGCCGGCCATATCCTTGAATACCGAATCGGAAAAATCGTAGGTTACTGTGTATCCCCATCCTCCTTCGCGACGCTTCACATGCGTAGCAATCCTGCGATCCTGATCGGTCATGCCCTCTACCTGACCCTCCTGAAAGGTTTTCAGTGCAATATTTCGCCCCTTAGTCCAGCCCCTGGCCGTGCGGCTTAAGAGAACGGGCCTTATCCCCTTGCAAGAGGGATTAAACCAGTATACTATCCGGTGTTTATCCTCGCCCGGCACCGTTGCCCTGGCACTTCCCTTTCCCACTCCCAAGGCCAAAAAAGCATTAAGCGAAGTCTCCCACTCCTCCATGACGTGAAAATGCGACAGAATCGGCTCATACCCTCTCTCACCCGACAAAGCCTTCTGCACTGCCTGCACCTCCGAATTATCTATCCACCGATTAAGCACATAGGCAGCCTCATAAGCCAGCAAAGCAAAACCGCCGGCATGAGCCCGTACAACCAGTTTCACCAAAGCGGGCCAGAGCTTCTTATTGGCTTTCTTCCCAACCATATGCATTACAAGCAATCCGTACAGCATCAGGCAATCGGGTTGATCCCACCCTAACACCTCCTCAAGCCGACTGAGACCATTGGCAAAACGTGACTTCTCGTCTAAAGCATGGAGCGCAATGAGCGACAAAATGGTATCGGAGAAGTAGACTCTCTTCAGCTTACCTATCTCTTTCAGGTACTTTTGGAATACAGGCGACGAAGATTCCGGCGGCAAACAGGCCAGGGTAAAGAGATAAAAAAATGCCGGCCCCCAGGTAAACGGCACCGACACACCGCGCAACAGCTGTTTTTGCACCTTTATACCCTTACCAAACAGGAGGAATGCCTCTTCGATCTCGCCCCGCGAAAGGCATTCGATGGCCCGAACAAACAGCGCCTCATGATAGCCTGCCCCTTCAAGGAGCAGAGGAGCCTTATGCAAATCGCCCTGCTGAAAAGCCAGAAGACCAAGGATATGGTTCTTCATGGCCGAATAAGATTCGTTAAGTGCCACGCAGCTCAACACCCTCTCCATCCTAACAGACAACTGGTCTAAAGAGCCCAGTTCCATCACGGTGCGATTGAGCATAGTTCTGAGTTGGATAAATAACAGCTTGGGATTTATACGCTGCCATAACTTTTCGTATGCCTCAAGCCAGAACAGGCCGCTCACATCGGGCAATGACTCTGTTCCCACATGCTCCAGCCATTTTTTCTCCGTAAGCTGTAACAACGCATTATCAAACCACAACCCGAACAGAAAGTCGGATATCTGTTCTAATTGGCCCTCCCGGATGTAAAAGCGTTGTTTCCTAATGGCTCGGAATTCGGCGGCATACCCACCAAAACGGGGATAGATTTCCATCATGATATCCGGATCGGCCTCGAGTTTCCCTCCTACGTACGAGTCGGACGACCGATGAAGCAGATTGAACTTGACTGCCCCGCTTAATACCTTCTTAACCTGCTTGACGGTTATCTCTTTTCGAAAAGCAAGACTCTGAAAATCAAAATCATCAATTCGTTCAGCCTTTAGCAAGGCCATATCCAGCACATACCGATCGTTTTCGTGTAATCCGTTATAAAAGTCTAATTGTTGTTTATTCATATATGGGGAGAAGAGATACCGTATTTATTTTCAAAGCATTATAAGATCGTTTCGGATTGATTTCCCCGACTGCTTGTATACTCGATCATCATTGCATATACATCAGTTGGAAATAACCTCCACCTGGTTAAACATATAGGCATTGTCGCTGACACGGAGGGGTTTGCCGCTGGCGGTGGTTACGCCGCGCAGAATCACCTGGCGGGTTTTTACGTAGGGGTACTTCTCGGTGTAGGCGTCGCTGGTCATTTGGGGGTTGAAGTTGCCAAAGATGGCGGCTCCCCGGTAATTTTCGGGATGTTTCGAGTCGTCGATGCGGAGCTTTTTCAGGGTGATCCGCTCG
>JBFWIG010000160.1:0-6086 GCA_050256115.1 Bacteroidales bacterium
GTTTATGGGCGGCTCAGAACACCTATTCTCAACTTTTTTCAGGAGTGGTGCGGCAATCGGTTGGCTAAGGGGCTTATCCGGCCGGGGGGAACCCACTTCCCCTTTACAGAGCCTTTGGCCAAACGCCTTCTTGAGATACTTTCGTTATACGAACCCGATCTTAACGAGATGAGCACCAAGTTGTTTAAATTACCCAGTGCGCTTTCGCGGTTCGAGAAGACCGGCGTGTTACATACCCACGATGCGCTTTCGGCCGGAATTGTGGGAGTGGCTGCCCGTATGAGCGGGGTGAATCGTGATATCCGGGCTTCGCATCCATACGGGTTGTATACAACTTTTACGCACGAGCCCATTGTAAAGCACCACGGCGATGTCTATTCGCGCACCAAAATCAGATGGCAAGAGATTGAGCAGTCGGCAGGGTATATCCGGAGTTGGGTAAACAGGGTTCCCGAACGCTCTGTGCCTTTACCTCTCTCCGAATCTGCGCGTCCTCAATTATTTGCCATTTCGCTGGTGGAGGGGTGGCGCGGAGAGATATGTCACTGTGCCATTACCGGGGCTAAGGGAGAGCTGGTGCACTATAAGGTAAAAGATCCTTCGTTTCATAACTGGCTAGCGTTGGCGCTGGCTGTGAGGAACAATGAGATATCCGATTTCCCTGTTTGTAATAAGAGCTTTAATCTTTCGTACGCCGCACACGATTTGTAACCGAAACAATCGATGAAATATGCTTGATCATCTTAAAATTATGTGGCATCAGGGGAAGCAGTATATTCCCGATGTAACCCGGGTTGAGGTTCCCGGAGTTTTTAGAGGACGTCCTGAGATAAGTGGGGTTTCGGTCGATGAGGAGGCGCTCAGAATGGTTTGTCCTGCCGGGGCCATCGAAACTTTGCCTGTTCGGATTGATTTGGGTCGCTGTCTCTTTTGCGGCGCTTGCGCGCAGGCCTTCCCTCAGAAGGTTACCTTTACCAAGGATTATAAAATGGCATCGAACTGTAGGAGCCGTCTGGTGATTCACGAAGGCTCGGTGCAACCGGTTACACTCGATGAAAACCTGGTTCGGAAGGAGATCCGGGCGCTTTTTGGCGGTTCGCTTAAGTTGCGTCAGGTCTCGGCCGGCGGCGACAACAGCTGCGAGCTGGAGTTGAACGCCTGTGGAAATGTGAATTTCGATATGGGGCGTTTTGGTATTGAGTTTGTGGCATCTCCGCGTCATGCCGACGGGGTTGTGGTTACCGGACCCATTACCGCCAATATGGCCCGCCCTCTTCAACTCACCTACGATGCCGTTCCCCATCCCAAATTGTTGATCCTGGTGGGAACCGATGCCATTAGCGGAGGAGTGTATGCCCAAAGTCCGGCTATAGACCGTTCGTTTCTCGATACGCATCGGGTGGATCTGTACGTTCCGGGAAACCCCACACATCCGCTGGCCTTTATTAACGGGGTGCTCTCGTTAATCCGGAGGCCCTCTGCGCGATAGCATCGGTGTATAGGCGCAACTTGGAGTAACGCGAAAATAGTGTACATTTGTTTCTCTCCACTTCAAAACTATTCTCCTATGCGTACCGGAATATCTAGATTTTTTTCTGCAGTTACTGTTGTTTTTCTTTCCGCAACGCTTCTGATTTTGTCGGGTTGCAGCAAAGACGACAACCCCGTAGACATGGGGCTCTCGGTTGCAGGCAGCTATACCGTCGATCTGCTCAGCGGCCTTGAGATTGATCCTGAATCGCCGGTTTCGGCCCTTGTGCCTCTGGTCTATTTCGAAAAGCTCACCGAAACATCGGTAAAGTTGCATTATGCCCGTTTTTCGCCTGTGCAGGGGGTTCTGTTCGACATCGAGATGGACCTTACCCTTGCGAAGAAGAAGGGTGATAAATATTCCTTCTCCGGCACAGATTCGTTTACGGTAAATTCGGTGGTTTATCATGTGGCTGCCGGTGGCGAGTGCGGAGAGGGTTGGGTAGATCTGGCGCTTGATGTGAGCTGGGACGATGCGTTGCGGAAATTTGCTTTTCAGGGTGATCGGCTCAGTGAATCGCTGCTCGATTTTTCGGCCGCTGTAGCGGGGAGTTATACGGGCAGTTGGTATGCCCAACAGAACTACATTCCCGTGGTGCCCGATCCCGCCGGGCCGATAACGGTGGAGAAGATAGACGAGAGTCATATTCGGATCCGGACAACTTCGGTACTTTTTGCCGAGGATTTCCCGGTTTCGCTGAATCTTGAAACAGCGCTATTTAAGCGTCTTGGCGGATATGTGGTGGATAGCGATTCGGCCTATATTACCATCCCTGCCGAATTGTCGCCCACCGAAACCCCATTTGAGGCGAAAGCCATTTATGCTTGCTCCATAAACGGAGATCTGCTCTTTTTTGATCTTTCGATTGCCGATATCGGACTCTTGGTGAGCTTTTCCGGCACAAAACCCTGATTTGTATGGAACCCTATACCGCTAATGCCTCCCGGTACGGGGAGATGATCTATAACCGCTGCGGAAAAAGCGGAATCCTTTTGCCTGCCGTGTCGCTCGGTTTGTGGCATAATTTCGGCGATGTCGACGACCCCATCCGGTATCGTCGTACCCTTAGGACGGCATTCGATGCCGGTATTACCCATTTTGATCTGGCCAATAACTACGGACCTCCGCCAGGTTCGGCCGAGATTAACTTTGGACGAATTCTTCGGGCCGATTTTGCCGGGCATCGTGATGAGATGATTATCTCCACAAAAGCGGGTTACACCATGTGGTCAGGCCCTTATGGCGACTGGGGTTCGCGAAAATATCTTCTGGCCAGCCTCGACAAGAGTCTAAAAAGAATGGGATTGGAGTATGTCGATATTTTTTATTCGCATCGTCCCGATCCGAATACGCCTGTAGAAGAGACCATGGGTGCGCTCGACAGTGCTGTTCGCGCCGGAAAGGCACTCTATGTGGGGCTCTCTAACTACTCTGCCGAACAGACCCGGGAGGCTGTGGCCGTGTTAAAGAAACTGGGCACTCCTTGTCTGATTCATCAGCCCAAATATTCCATGTTTGTGCGCAACCCGGAGGAGGGGCTTCTCGATGTGCTTGAGAGCGAGGGAATGGGTTGTATTCCCTTTTCGCCTCTGGCTCAGGGGCTTCTCACCTCGAAATATCTGAAAGGCATTCCCGAGAACTCCAGGGCGGCCAAATCGCACGGTTTTTTGCAGCCATCCGAAATTACTGCAGGGCGGCTTCGTGTTATCGGGGGGCTCCATCAAATTGCTCTCCGACGGGGACAGTCGCTGGCGCAGATGGCACTTGCGTGGCTCTTGAAAGATCGTCGGGTTACAACGGTGTTGGTGGGCGCAAGCAGCCCGGAACAACTTACCGATAATTTGCAGTGTCTCAGAAATCTGCGTTTTTCTGCCACCGACCTGCAGGAGATAGAGAGCCTATTGGCCTCGGATCGCGCCTAAAACGAACATCCCGTGAAGGAGATGCGCCGCCGGTGGGTTATTGATCTTCAGCGCTGACCTGCTCTTCACGGGATGTCGGTTTGGCGATTGTCAGAGCTCCTCTGCCACGACATTGTCTATGTAGAGTCCTTCGCCAGCAACCCGCAGGTCGTACGAGCGCACCTCAATGCGAAGCAGGGCTGCGCCAGTGGGAGCTGTGAATGTTTTTCCCGCGTATACATTGGTATAACGATCGTTCACGCCCAAATAGCTCGTGGTTTGTAAGGGGGCACTCTCTTCGCTCAGCCCTCCTACAGAGGCCGATTGGCGCCATGAGCTGTAATATCTCCACCTTGTTGAGCTGTCAGGGCTATAGACAGGGAGGGTTATCCGGTAGCTTTTTCCGGGTGTTACTGCAATATCCTGATAGAGACAGCTCTTTCCCTCCAGCCTTACGGCATAGGTTCCGGGTGTAGTGGTTTGCTCCACTCTGCAGGCTATCTTATCCGATCCGGTGGTTCCGCTGGCGTAGAACTTCCATACAGAGGGAACCAACCCTAAATCGGGATCGCCTGCTCCGTTTGTACCGGCTTCCCACAATTCGAAATCGCCGTTTTGCAAGAGATTGGCAATCATGCTACCGTCGGGGTTTTGGGTGGGAACCAGATCGAACCAGCCTCCGTCTACCACTGTACTCTCCCATGCCTGCGAGGAGATAGAGAAGGCTATCTCTTCTTCTACCTGTTGGGTGGGGAAGGTCCCTTTTATCACAGTAATCTTGTTGGCGTAGATGTAGTCGGAGGCCACAATACCCGCCGAATAGGAGAGCGTATCGCATTGCCAGTCGATCCGGATTTCGGGTCTGCTGCTGCCCGGAAAGAGCAGAAGCTCGTTTGTAGAGCTACCATCTCCGTTGTCCGGTTCTGTGGCATGAGTAAGGGTTACGGTCTCGGATCCGGCTATCCCCTCAAGATTGAGGTTCTGCGGCACATTCTTTACACTCCAGCGAATCTGTTGGGCATCGGATGGTATATTTTCCAGTATCAGGCGAATCATCCCCACCCTGCGCATCAGGGTGAGGGTAACTGTACCCGTAAAGGCGTCGTCGATGGTTACCTGACTCTCTCCAATAAAGAGATCGGAAGCCTGATCGGGCAGGCCGGCGTTCGATCGCAGAAATAGTTGTACATCCTGGAAACGGGGGTTTTCGGGGAACCCAATCTCTTCGGGGGTTGTGATGTTCGAGACAATGATGATTCGGTAGGTACCGTAGGGCAGCGTGATGCTACGCTGATTAAGGGCAGCTACATCCGGCTCGGCAAACTCCATGCAGCTGTTTCCCTGTTGGTCGAAGATAAAGATCTGCAGGTTCTCTCCGTTCTCTGCTCTCAACGCATTGGTAATGCCCGCACCGTCCGATTCCCGAAGTTGGAAGGTGAGGCTCTTCCCGGGTTTAAGCGTTGTTTCATGAAGTGCCTCTTTTACGCAACCGGCAAGGCACAGGATGGCTACTACAGCCATGAATAGAATTTTTTTCATAGCACTGGGGGTTTTGGTTTTTACTGGTGCAATGATAATTCTATATAGTATTTAATAAAAGTTATATGATTTCTTTTGTCATCCCTTCCGGTCATAGTGAGAATTGTCTATTTTTACATTGAAACCAGAAATTCTAACGAATCGCTTGTATGAAAAGGTATCTCCTTGTTTCTCTTTCTGTTGTGCTGTTTGTTGTTGCGGGCTACTATCTTTCGCAGCACTTATATTGTGTTCCCGAAGAGAGCGATCCAGACGGTACCGCCCGGTCGGTACTTCTCTGGAATCAGTGCCTGCAGTGTCATTCGCAAGCCCCGTCGCTTCCGTTTTATGCTTCATTTCCAGTGATTTCTAAACTGTTGGCCAGGGATGTGGAGCAAGGCTATCTGCATGCAGATCTGAAGCCTTTTATGGAGCTTATGGACTTTCGAACCCAACTTCCGGAGGCGATGCTGGCCAAGATTGAGCAGACGCTGATTGAGGGCTCGATGCCTCCGATTACCTATTCGGCGGTTCATTGGGGAAAGGGGGTTAACCGGAAAGAGAAGGCTCTCCTTCTCGACTGGATCTACAAAAAGCGGGAGGTCTATTATGTATCGGGTCTGGCTGCCGAATCGCATAGATATGCAATGGTTCAACCGCTGTTCGATTCGCTTACCGTTAATCACCCAATGGCAGAATTGGGCGAAAAGCTCTTTCATGATGTTCGGCTTTCGGTTGACAATACCGTGTCGTGCGCCACTTGTCACGGGTTGCATACCGGGGGCGTAGATCGCAAGCCGGTTTCGGAGGGAATCAGGGGGCTGTTGGGCGATGTGAATGCGCCTACAGTCTTTAATTCGGCCTACAATCTGGTGCAGTTTTGGGATGGCAGGGCAGTAGATCTGCAGGAACAGGCTGCCGGTCCGCCGCTCAATCCGGTAGAGATGGGTTCGGTATCGTGGGATTCGATTGTGGCAAAATTTTCTGTTGAAGAGCCATTTACACAGCAGTTTCTGGCGCTCTTTCCGGAGGGTCTCACCGAAAAGAGCATTACCGCTGCCATTGCCGAGTTCGAAAAAATTGCACACTACGCCAACCAGCCGTTTGGAGCAATATTTAAATGGCAATGCCGAGCC
>JBFWIG010000161.1:0-6069 GCA_050256115.1 Bacteroidales bacterium
TGGGGCTCGGCTTGGAAAGGAATTTTCCCATAATTGTCAACAACAAAATGAATCGGGTTTTCGCCGAAAGTTCAGGATTGCAGTAACTGCATAAGGTAACGGCCGTATTGGTTTTTCAACATGGGACGGGCAGTCTCCTCTAGTTTTGCGGCCGAAATCCACCCCATATTGTAGGCAATCTCTTCGAGGCAGGCAATCTTCAGCCCCTGCCGTTTTTCGATAACCTCTACAAAAGCCGATGCCTCCGATAACGATTCGTGCGTACCGGTATCGAGCCAGGCAAAACCTCTTCCCAAAAGTTGGACTTTGAGCGAATTCTCTTCCATAAACCGTTGGTTTACCGAGGTTATCTCCAGCTCACCCCGGTTGGAAGGCTTTACGTTACGTGCCACCTCTACCACCTTGTTGGGGTAAAAGTAGAGCCCTGTCACGGCATAGTTCGATTTGGGTTGCGTGGGTTTCTCTTCAATGCTCACCACATTGCCATCGGCATCGAATGCGGCCACCCCGTACCTTTCGGGATCGGTTACCCAGTAGCCGAAAACAGTTGCTATTGCCTGGCTCTCTGCCCGTTGAACCGCCTCTTTTAAAAGCGACGAAAAGTTCATGCCGTAGAAGATGTTATCGCCCAAAACCAATGCTGCCGAATCTTTTCCGATAAAATCGGCACCAATCAGAAAGGCCTGTGCCAATCCGTCGGGCGAGGGTTGTTCGGCATACGAAAAGGCCACGCCATAATCGGATCCGTCGCCTAACAAGCGTCGAAAACCCGGAAGATCGAGAGGTGTTGAGATGATGAGGATTTCGCGGATACCTGCCAACATGAGCACCGAGACAGGATAGTATATCATCGGCTTGTCGTAGATGGGCAAAATCTGCTTAGAAACCCCTTTTGTGATGGGATAGAGGCGCGTGCCGCTTCCCCCTGCCAGAACAATGCCTTTCATAGTGTGCAGCTATTTTGGTCTTCCACAAATGTAGCTATATTTCATATTTTTTAGCTACTTTGTAGCCAACTTCGTATGTTGGAAAATTTCCCTGCCATGCAATACCTGCTCTCTCTCCCCGAAAATCTTTCAAGTCAGTTTCAGCAAATAGAAAATCGTCCTTCACAAACGTGGTTTGCCTCGTCCGATCCAAAAGGGGTGGCCGTGGGCTCGGGAGGGGGTAGCTGTTGGTTACTCTATTCGCAATGGAAGGCTTCCGGCAGTACGCTCTCGTTCGAGGAGTGGCTCGTTACCGAATCGCGGGTCTTGATTCATGCGGGAGGGGAGAGTCGCAGGCTTCCCGCCTACGCCCCCTCAGGGAAGATTCTCACGCCGATTCCTGTGTTTCGCTGGGCTAAAGGGCAGTCGTTGCGGCAAAATCTGCTCGACCTGCAGCTGCCTCTCTTCTCTGCACTGCTCGAATCGGCCAAAGGCGATGGCAAAATTTTGATTGCCAGCGGCGATGTCTATATTCATTCCGATAGCACACTGCCCCGACTGCCCGATGTTGATGTGGTCTGTATGGGTTTGTGGGCCGACCCTGAGCCCGCATCACGGCACGGTGTTTTCTTCTGCGACAGAAATGACCCGCAACAACTTGCATTTATGATGCAAAAGCCCTCTCCGGCCGAGATTCGGAACCATCGATCCAACTTTCTTACCATGATGGATATCGGTATCTGGATTCTTAGCCCGCGAGCTGTTGCCGCGTTAATGGCGTCGACAGGATGGGTATCCGGGATCGGAGACTTTTCGGGAGGTCTGCCCCGGTTCTACGACTTATACGGAGAGTTTGGCCTCTCTCTCGGGCGAGAACCTTCACGCCCCGATTCGTCCATCAGCGCTCTTTCGGTTCGTATTGTGCACCTTACCGGAGGGGAGTTTTACCACTTCGGAACTACCCGCGAGATGGTCTCCTCGACGCTTCAGTTGCAAAATCGGGTGCAGGATCAACGCAAAATCTGGCACAGAGATGTGAAGCCCCATCCCGATCTCTTTATGCAGAATGCAAATTGTGCCATAAGTTTTACACCCCACAATCACCATATTTGGGTAGAGAATGGCTGGATCGGCCCCCGATGGAACATCCATTATAACCATGTTTTTACTGGAATTCCTCAGAACGATTGGGAGCTGGATGTCCCCGCCTCGGTATGTATAGATGTGGTCCCTGTAGATGAGAGCCACTTTGTGCTTCGGCCCTATGGCTATTTCGACACTTTTTCGGGGAGGGCAGTTGAGGCGCAATGGATGGGCTGCCCGCTCAAAGAGTGGCTCTCTGTTCGTGGTCTCTCGTTCCAATCTGCCGGCATTGATCCGAATTCCGATATACAACAGGTTCCGCTCTTTCCGATGGTATCATCGATTGCGGAGGCTGATTGTCTCCTCTCCTGGATGATTGCCCAGTCTAAGTTCTCGTACGCCTTTGCGCTGCCCGAACTCTCGTACGCCTCCAAACAGGAGGAGAGCTCCTCAGCACCCGACAGGAGTATGGGGGCTCTTTGGCAGTCGCTTGGCCGCATGTCGGCTTCCGATCTGAATCGGAGGGCCAATATGAAACGCCTTTACGCCCAGAGAGAGGCACTTTTTCTGGAGAATCTGCCTCTGTTGGCCAAAAATCAGGAGAAGAGCGTCTTTTATCAGGTAGATCTGCTTGAGCTCTCCCGCTATTTTGCGCAGCATAATCTGCCTCTGCCTCCGCAACCGGAGTTTAGGAGTGAGCCGTTAAAGGAGATGAGCCATAAGATGTTTCTTGCCAGTGTTGCCTCCATGACACAGCAAAACGGCGATCTGCATGAACAGGCTGCTTTTGGCTGCTTACGGGAGGTTGTGGTAGAGATGGCTGCCGCGCACCCTGTAATGCCTAAGCTTGCCATTCAGGAAGATCAGATTGTCTGGGGACGCAGTCCGGTTCGGCTCGATCTGGCCGGAGGTTGGACCGATACCCCTCCTTTCTGTCTGTCGGAGGGAGGAAGCGTGATTAACCTGGCTGTAGAACTGAACGGTCAGCAACCTTTGCAGGCTTTTGCCCGCCGGATTCCCGAACCGCATATTATTTTGCGCTCTATCGATCTCGGTTCGTCCGAACGGATTACCACTTATCAGGAGCTCTCTCTGTTGGCAGAGGCCGGATCGCCCTTCTCCATCCCCAAAGCGGCCCTCTCGCTGGCCGGTTTTCACCCCCGGTTTTCGTCGGGTAATTTTGCTTCGCTTCGCGATCAGCTCACAGCTTTTGGGGGCGGTATCGAGCTCACCCTTCTTTCGGCGGTTCCCAAAGGGTCCGGCTTGGGGACCAGCTCTATTCTCGCGGCCACCGTGTTGGGTACGCTATCCGATTTCTGTGCGCTGGGATGGGATGCCGGAGAGATCTGCAGGCGAACCCTCTCGCTCGAGCAGCTGCTCACTACCGGAGGGGGCTGGCAGGATCAGTACGGAGGGATTCTGCCGGGATTGAAATGGCTGGAAACTTTGCCCGGAATGGTGCAGATGCCTGTTATCCGATGGCTCCCCGACCGAATGTTTCTTCATCCCGATACACATGCCTCCATGTTGCTCTACTATACCGGGATTACCCGGATGGCCAAGCAGATTCTGGCCGAGATTGTACGGGGCATGTTTCTGAATAGCCGGAACCATCTGTCGTTGCTGAGGGAGATGCAGGAACACGCCCGCAACTTTGCTGAGGCACTCCAAAGAGACGATTTCCGGAGCATGGGTGTTATGGTGGGCAGGTCGCGATATTTTAACCGGTTGTTAGATTCCGGAACCGAACCCCCCGCTGTTGAGCAAATCGGTGCTATGATAGAACCCTATACGTTGGGCTATAAACTATTGGGTGCCGGAGGGGGAGGTTATATGTTTATCGTGGCCAAAGACCCGGAAGCGGCCCTTAGAATTCGTGCCTTACTACATGCCAATCCGATTAACGAAAAGGCCCGCTTTGTGGAATTTGCGCTCTCTCAGACAGGATTCAGGGTGTCGCGTTCGTGATGCTTTTGCGCCAACTGCTCAGTGACTCAGCGGCTCATCCCTTCGATCTCTACCAGAAGCTCGTCGCGGCATACATCGGCGGTTACCCATATAGCCGGAACCCCATTGTAATGGCTCTCCAGCACCGTCTCTACCTTGTTCCGGAACGCCGGATCCTTAAGATAGATACGCAATAAGGTAAAGGGCGGTTCGGCACTTTCGGCTGCTTCGGGATTCGCTTGTCGGGCCAGAAACTCCATATTTTCCAGGGTGATGCGGGTCTGTTCGGTTACGTTGTCGGTTCCGATACTCAGCTCTCCCCGGATGGCTGCTGTGCCGGAGATATAGAGCCGTTGCTTTTCACTATCCATCCATGCTTTAGCCCGCTCGAATTTCGGGGTGCTTTTGCCACATCCCGGTACATCGGCTTTGCCATGCAACACCTTTTGCGAATAGGCGTGAGCCGAAATTTGCAGCTTGTTATCGATGGCACGTGCCACAATTTGATCCGAAAAGGAAAGGGTTGCCTCAAGATCAATGACCACGCCTCCGCAGGTGGTGCCGATACCCGTTGCTGCAGGGTATCCTCCGGACCATGGGGCAGTGCTGTAAAAAGCCGAACGGGCATCATTAAATGCCTGATAGTGTTGTATTCCGTTGCTGTCGGTTTGGGTAATTTTCTCAATATAGTTCCACTGCCGGATAATCGACCAAACGGGCATCGCTTCGCTTTGCAAACAGCGGGCAATTTGTGCGAAAATCTCTTTTGCTTGTGCCGAAACAGGAAGTGTGTAATCGGAGGCCATGAATCCCCCCACAAACAGCTCTTTACTGAAGGGGGTGGTAACAGTTACATAGGGTACGGTTTCGAAGGTTCCGAAAAAAAGCGATTCGTTGTGATACTCCAGCAGATGTAGTTCGGCAAACATACCCGTTCCCACAGGGGGTTGAGCCAGATAACTGAAGGCGGGTGCCCGATTCCCGAAACAGGCAGAAATGGCCTGCTTTATATAGGCAAACTCTTTTCGGTAGGTTTCACTGTTGGCCGGGTTGCCGAAAATAACCAGCCGAACAGGAATCAGATTTTTGCCCGGTTGGCTTGCTTGTGACAGTACCGATGCAACCCTGTCGGCAAAAGAAGCCCGGGGTGAAGCGAGAACCTGATATCGGATTGTGTTTATTGTCATGATTTTACAGCGAGTTTACATATTCTGAGAGCGCTTCGCTCTCTCTCTTGCGCAACTTACGGGTAACTCCGTGCATCTCTTCCGAGAATACCGCTTCCATGGTTGGCGCACGGCCGTTAAAGAGATAAGGGGCCGTGCGCCAAACCTCCTTAAGCGTGGGGGTGTCCCATCCGGCAGAAAACTCCTGATCGGGGCCTATACGATGCATTTGCAGGTCGGTGAAGTGGGGCCCGGAATGGCACTCTGCACACCCCAGCGTTTCGAAGAGCACTTTTCCTCTCCGGGCGCGGGCCGAAAGGGCCCCTTTTACCAACCACGGGCTGGGCAGGGGTGTTAAACTTTTCAGGTATTCGTCAACAAACCCGGCCAGCGAATCGGGAATCTCCATAAACTGGATATGGGTAAATCCCGCTTTTACGGCCATCTCTGCATTGGCCCGAATACCCGAAATCATATTGGGTGGCGTTGCATGAGAGAGGAGCAGACTTTTGCAGTTCTTGGGATTGCCAATGCCATCGTTCATTAAATCCCAATTCAGACCGTCGGTCCGTCCCTCGCCGGGATGGCATCCGTTACACGATTGCCAGTTCTGGAAGCAGTAAGAGGCGTCATTGAAAATTTTCCGTCCTTTATGGATTGCATTCTCGTGGCGTTGCGGATTCAGGGCAACATAATCTACCCTTGCGGTTTGTGCATCTACCCGATTCAGGGTGTCGGAAAAGTAGGTGGCTGTCAAAATCTCATTGCCCTTAAGGCAGAGAGCTCTCGGACCATTGCCATAGAGCGGAACCCGCCTCCTGATCCCGTAGAGGAAATGGAGATCGTAGGCCAGATTCTCCTTCTGCTTATGCGCCTCAAAGCGCGCGATCATGGCCTTATGATCTATGATGCTGAGGTCGTGTGTGCCTGAGTGGGCAATAACCAGC
>JBFWIG010000162.1:0-6045 GCA_050256115.1 Bacteroidales bacterium
TTGGCGTCGCTCAGTTTGGCAGAGATCCAACTGGAGTTGCTCAAGGTGCTCCCGGGTACAAGGATGCGGGCAGAGGCTGCCTCGGCAGGCGTCCGGTATGCGCCCGATTCCCCCTACGAAGTGTTGGCTACCGATGCCATCACTCCCGATGGCTTGCAAACGGCCCGAAAGCTCTCGCGTATCCTCGATCTCTTTTACAATAGCGCGGTTTTTCGACACGTAACGATCGGTTTGTCGGCCTCATCGCCCACCTTTTTTGCCGATCTCCTTACCTATCCGGAAGCCCCGGAGGTGCTGGAAAAACCGCTTAGTCTGGAGCATCGGGGCCGTCTGTTGTATGCTTATTGCGAGCGATTTGCCTCCTCCTTTTGCTACGATGTTACCGTGGCTTGGCTAAAGGCCGGATTGTCGGTTCACAAAGAGCCCGGAGGTGCCGTAGAGGTGTGGCGCGGTGAGCTACCCCCCGACGCAGACCATTCGCCGGCAGTAAAATGGTACCGGCTTGCCTCTGCTGCCAAATGCCTCTATATTGGCTACGACAGATCGCGCCAAATGAACATTCCCCTCTATCTGATAGAAGTATGAGCCCCCTCTTTCCACAGCGCCCTTCCGGCGGGCCGGCCCGTTATCACCTGTTGGCGGTGGCAGTGGCAGTGATTTGGGGAACCACCCTTATCTCTACCAAGATTTTGCTGCAGAACGGATTGACCCCTGCCGAAATCATGCTCTACCGTTTTCTGCTGGCCTATGGGGTGCTTTGGCTGCTCTATCCCCACCGTCACAAGGTAACGCACCTCTCCGATGAGGGGGTGTTTGTGGCATTGGGTCTCTTTGGCGGGTCGCTCTATTTCCTCACCGAGAACAGTGCCCTCCATATCACCCTGGCTTCGAATGTGGCACTGATTGTGGTAACGGCTCCCTTGCTAACCACCCTGCTCACCCACCTTTTTGTAAAGGGCGAACCGGTTGGCCGCTCTATCTGGTTTGGTTCGGTAGTGGCCCTCTTTGGGGTTGCCCTGGTGGTGTACAATGGGCAGGTGGTACTCCGTATTCACCCGTTGGGTGATATCCTCTCTCTGGCGGCAGCCCTCTCATGGGCCATCTACTCGGTTCTGCTCCGCAAAATTAACAACAGATACCCGGTGCTCTTTTACACCCGAAAAATCTTCTTCTATGGCATCCTTACGCTGATTCCGTGGTTTCTGTTGTCCGGAAATCCGCTTTCGCCCCAACTGCTGCTGAAGGGTGAGGTGGCGGCTCATCTGCTTTTTCTGAGTCTGATAGCCTCTTCGGCCTGCTATGTGGTGTGGAACAGCGCAGTGAGCCATTTAGGCAGCGTCCGTACCAACCACTACATCTACCTGGTTCCGATGGTCACGCTCCTGTTTGCGGTGCTCTTTCTGGGCGAACCGCTCACGCTGCAGGCCTTAACGGGCGCCATGCTGATCCTGCTGGGGGTATGGTTCGGCGGAAACCGCACCCTGGCCGGAGGGTCACCGTCGGTAGAAAATTTTACGCTGCCGTATCAGGAAGAAAGCCGCTACGAAGGTGGCAGTGGCATCGGAGACGGGCCCGGCTATCCAGATACCATTGAGCCCATAGAGGTGCGAAAAGAGGAGCAGAGCCGGGATCAGGAAGATGAGTTGCCTCGACAGGCTCATAAACATAGAGATACCCGCCTTGCCGATAGAGAGAAAGAAGTTAGAGATGGTAATCTGGAAGCCTACTAAGGGCAAAGCCATCAGATAGACAGGCATTCCCTTACCTATAATGGCAATAAGTTGAGGATCGTTAGTAAAGGCCTGGGCAATTTGTTTCGAAAAGAATTGGGCTCCTGCAAAACCTGTAAGCATCACAAAGAAGGTGAGCCGGATGGTAAGCAGGAGCGCATCCTTCATCCGCTTCATCTTTCCGGCGCCATAGTTATAGCCCACTATAGGCTGCATTCCCTGGCAAAAACCCATCACCAGCATGATAATCAGCATTGCATAACTGTTTATGATACCGTAGGCGCCCACAGCCAGGTCGCCGCCATATTGTAAGAGGTGGTGGTTCATAACCAGATTTACTCCACTGGCCGTAACATGCATCATAAAAGGCGACAGCCCTATAGAGAGAATGTCGCGCAGAAGGTGCCACTCGGGCTTTATGTGGTCAAAGTCTAACCGAATTTCCGAATTCGGCAACCGGAAATGGCGAAGGGCCAGTAAAAATGCGGTAAACATAGAGATGACAGTGGCAATAGCGCCTCCCCTGATTCCCATATGAAAGCCAAAAATAAACAGGGGTGTAAGAATGAGGTTGAGCAAAACCCCCGAAAGCAGAATACGCATTGATTTGTGCGGGTATCCCGTGGCCCGCATGATATTGGCAAAGTTGTAGGCAAAGTTGGTAAAGATGCTGCCCGGGATAATGATTTGGAGGTACTCTTTGGCATAGGGAACTGTTTGCGGGCTTCCGCCAAAGAGGGTGAGCAGTTCGTCGAGAAAAAACATACAGGGGGTAATCACCAGCGTAGAGAGCAGCAGGGTGAGGAAAGTGGCGTTCCCCAGAATCTTTTGGGCCCGATCTCTATCTTTCATGCCCAGTACGATAGAGATTCTCGAGGAGGCGCCAACCCCCACCAGGGTACCGATGGCCGTAAAAAGCAGCAGAAGCGGCAGCGTGAGCGCCAGCCCCGAGATGGCCAGAGCGCCTACCCCTTGACCGATAAAGATTCGGTCGGCAATATTGTACATGGCATTGGCTCCCATACCAATAATGGCGGGAAGTGCGTACTGCCATAACAGTTTTGCAATGGGGGTGGTTTCCAGACCCAGGGTGCGTGACGAAGGAGGCAACATAAAGATGGTTTAAACCGGGCAGGCAAAGGTATGGATTACATTGTCTTTTTAAACATTTTTTTATATTTGCGCTGCCCGGCCCTTAACAAGGCCGTAAGAGGCGCGCCCCCTTTGCAGCAGATGGAGAGGCAAGCATCGCATTTTGACGAACACTTAAAACTGTAGAAATGGAACAGAAAAATTTAATAGGCGAACGGATCCGCTCTATCCGCGAAGTCCGCAATTTGGGTATTGAGGCGTTGGCCGAACAGTCGGGTATTGGCGTGGATATACTTGAGAAGATAGAAGAGGGTACCGAAATTCCCGTAATCTCCATGCTGGTAAAGATCTCCAGAGGCCTGGGTGTTCGTCCCGGAACCCTGCTCGACGACCACGAGGAGCTGGGGCCGGTGGTATGCCGTGCTGCCGATATTGCTTCGTCGACCGATGCCTGCCGCAACGCCAAGGGAAAGAGCTATATGCACCACTACTCCCTCTCCCGCGCCAAGGCCGGCCGTCACATGGAGTCGTTTTTGGGTGATATTTTGCCCGGTGCTTACGATGCTTCGTTGGCTTCGACCCATGAGGGAGAGGAGTTTATCTATGTTCTCGAGGGTTCGGTTACGATTGAGTACGGCAAACAGAAGTTTCTGCTCGAAAAGGGCGACAGTATTTACTACGACTCTATTGTGGCTCACTATGTGTATGCCGCTTCCAACACTCCTGCCAAATTGCTGGCCGTAATTTTTGTTCCATTTTAACGCCCCAACACAATGACCGAGTTATTTAACATTACACTGGGCAGTTGGCTCGAGCGTTGGGCCGCAGAGACCCCCGATCAGGACTTTATCGTCTACGCCGATCGCAACCTGCGCTTCTCGTATAAAGCCTTCAACGAAAGGGTCGACCGCCTGGCACTGGGCCTTTCGGCCATTGGTGTAAAGCGGGGCGATAAGGTGGGTATTTGGGCGCCCAACGTACCCGACTGGAACACCTTTATGTTTGCCTCGGCCAAGATCGGGGCCATTCTGGTAACCGTTAATACCAACTACAAACAGGCCGAGCTCGAATATCTGGTAGAGAATGCCGATATCCACACCCTTTGCATCACCGAGGGCACCTTCGACAGCGACTATGTGGCCATGACCAACACCATGGTGCCCGAACTGAAAACCTGCTCCAGAGGCAAACTCCACTCCGATAAACTCCCCTTCCTGAAAAACGTGGTCTTTATTGGCCAGGAGAAGCGGAGAGGGATGTATACCACCGCCGAACTGCTCCTTTTGGGGCAAAATATAGACCGTTCGGTACTCGACCAAGCCCGGCTTATCAACCAGGGAGAGGATGTGGTAAATATGCAGTACACCTCGGGTACTACCGGATTCCCCAAGGGGGTAATGCTTACCCACAACAACATTGCCAACAACGGTTTCTTCATTGGCGAAAGCATGAAATTCACCCAGGCCGAGCGTGTCTGTTTGCCGGTTCCGCTCTTCCACTGCTTTGGGATTGTTTTGGGCATGATGGCCATTGTAACCCATGGTGCCACGGCCGTGATCCTGGAGCGGTTTGATCCCTTACTGGTACTGGCCTCCGTGCACAAGGAGAAATGTACCGCCCTCTATGGGGTTCCCACCATGTTTATTGCCGAACTCAATCACCCCATGTTCGATATGTTTGATATGAGCTCGCTCCGCACCGGAATTATGGCAGGCTCTCTCTGCCCCATCTGGCTGATGGAAGACGTGGTAAAAAAGATGAACCTGCGCGAAATCACCAGTGTGTACGGCCTTACCGAAACCGCACCCGGCATGACCCAGAGCCGCGCCTGGGATTCGTTCGAAGTGCGCACCACCACCGTAGGGCCGGCTCTCCCGCATATCGATGTTAAGGTGATAGATCCCGACACCCTCGAAGAGTGCCCTGTGGGCGTTCAGGGCGAAATGTGCTGCAAAGGCTACAACCTCATGAAGGGCTACTACAAAATGCCCGAGGCCACTGCGGCCATCATCGACAAAAACGGCTACCTCCACTCCGGCGACTTGGGCGTGATGGATGCCAACCGCAACTTCCGCATCACCGGCCGCATCAAAGACATGATAATCCGCGGAGGCGAAAACATCTACCCCGCCGAAATCGAAGAGTTCCTCTACAAAATGCCCGGCGTAAAAGATGTACAGGTAGTGGGCGTACCCTCCAAGAAATATGGCGAAGAGGTAGGTGCCTACCTCATCCTGAAAGAGGGCGCCAAATTTTGCGACGGCGATGTTCGCGACTACTGCCGCGGCAAAATCTCCCGTCACAAAATCCCCAAATACATCTTCTTCATAGAGCACTTCCCCATGACCGGAAGCGGCAAAATCCAAAAATTCAAACTGCGCGAAATGAGCACTCTTCTTTCAAAACAGGGAATTATCCCGGAATAATCCGGGATAATTCCCTGTTTTGAAAGAAGAGTGCTCTGGTGATGCGCTTCGCGCAGTGCTCTGGTGATGCGCTTCGCGCAGGTGCTCTGGTGATGCGCTTCGCGCAGTGCTCTGGTGATGCGCTTCGCGCAGGTGCTCTAATGACATGATACGCGCAAGCACGGAAGGAACGACGTTCCTGGCGCGAAGCGCAGCTCTCGAAGCGCATAGCGCTTCGATGCACTAGAGCACTAAATCCACCGTATCATGCACCCTCACCCTCTCCCAGGTGTGGGAGCAGTTTGCTATGAATTCGAGGTGTTCGGGATGGGTTTGGTAGGTGTCGTGGTCGGCTTTGTTTTTGAAGGTGAGTAGCAGGGAGTATTGGTAGGTGTTCTCTACTACGTCGCGGTTGGTGTCGGCCGGTATGCCTACGTGGCGTTGTTTGATGAGGTCTATGGTTACCAGTTTTTTCAGGCCGGCTTCCAGCACTTTGCGATGGCCCATGTTGAGGGGCTCTTTCATCCAAAAAAATACATGATGAATAAAGACGCCGCGGGGCAGATCTTTGGGTTTGGCAGAGAGGGTTTGTTGGCCTAAGAGTATGGCGCCGGCTCCGGCAATCAGTTTTCCAATCAGCGATCTACGGTTCATGTCTGGAATGGTTAATGGTTAATGGTTAATGCGCTGCGCGCAAGTGCTCTGGTGCTTCGAAGCGCATTAGCGCTTCGAGTGTTGCGCTTCGCGCGGGTGCTCTGTTTCTCTGTTGCTCTGTTTCTCTAGTGCTCTGGTGCTCTGGTGCTTCGAAGCACATTAGC
>JBFWIG010000163.1:0-6031 GCA_050256115.1 Bacteroidales bacterium
GAATAGCCGAAACCAATCCCCATACCGCCAATTACGCCAAAGGTGAGGATCATCATGGTAGGGTTTTGAGTCCAGGAGGAGGCAATGAGTCCTAATCCTAATAGCAGACCACCCAGAAAGGCCACTTTTCGCGGACCATATTTGTCTTGGGCTCGTCCGGCAAAAACCATCATAAGGGCAAAGGTGGCTACGCTCACCGTGTAGGGAAGCGATGCCTCGGTATTGGTCCAGCCCCAATCGGCGACTAATGCTTTTTTGATTACACTCCAAGAGTATAAAACACCAAGAATCAGGTTAATGCCTAAGGCTGTCATGGTGATGAGCCAGCCGGTACGGTTCGATTTTGATGACATAGGGAAGAATGGTTAATGCGCTGCGCGCAATGGTTAATGGTTAATTAATGGTTAATTAATGGTTAATTAATGGTTAATAATGAATGGTGAATATGCGCTGCGCGCTGGTGATCTGGTGCTTTAGTGCTCTGGTGCTTCGAAGCGCGTAAGCGCTTCGAGTGCTGCGCTTCGCGCAAATGATTCATGGTTATTTAGTGGTTAATATGCGCTTCGCGCAGGTGCTCTAGTGCTCTAATGTAACAGTGTAATAGAGATGAATGGGTGGTTCGGGAACAAAAATAGTGTTTTATAACATAAATCAAACGGTTTGCGATTTTTGGGACTGTGCTGCCTGAATGTGCGGGTTGAATGGTATATTTAGGGCAGGGAATAATGGTTAATGGTTAATGGTGAATGCGCTTCGCGCAGGTGCTCTGGTGCAGAAAAGAAGTGCTCTGGTGCTTCGAAGCGCGAACGCGCTTCGGGTGCTGCGCTTCGCGCGAAAAGACAAATACGCGCAAGCGCGGAGGGATAGTGCTCTGGTGCTTCGAAGCGCGAATGCGCTTCGGGTGCTGCGCTTCGCGCGGGTGATTGGGGCTGTAGAGGGTTGGCCGTTTGGAGGTAACTGCCTCTGAGACAATGGAGAGGTTTGGCGGGGCCCCATCGCTCTGGTGCGCTGATGCGCAAATGGTGAATGGTCTGTTGCGCTTCGCGCAACAATGGTGAATGGTGAATGTGCGCTTGCGCGTTTCCTTTCATTAACCATTTACCGTTAACCATTTACCATTTTATCGTAGCGAGTTCTCCTCTTTTAGTGAATGAGCGCGTATATGGGTCGACAAACCTGTCTCGTCGAAGAGGCAGATAGCTCCAAATAGGCAGGAACTAATGGTGAATAGTGAATGCGCTTGCGCGCGAAATGATTAATGATGATGAGAAGCGGTATTTTGGGGTGGTCTCTTTGTGTGGTTGCGTTGGTGTGGCCAGGAGTCAGGGCTTTTGGGGCGGGGGGCGCTTTCGACGGGTCTGTTGCTTTCGACGGGTCGGGCGTTTTGGGTTTGTCGGATTCGCTTTGGAACTATTCGGCGGCGCTTCCGGCAACGGATGGGCTGGGACGGAGGCTTCCGGATAATGCGGAGGCGGGCGATGTTAGGGGTGATCGGTTTGTGGGGCTTTTTTACTGGACCTGGCACTCTAATTTTGCCCATCAGCCGGCACGAAATGTTACGGAGGTGCTGGCCAATAATCCCGAGGCCGACGGAGATCCTAATCATTCCGTTTGGGCCGCGGAGGGAACTCCCTATTTCTGGAGTGAACCGCTGTTTGGCTATTATCAAAATACCGACCGGTGGGTCTTGCGTAAGCATGCCGAGTTGTTGGCCGATGCGGGGGTTGATGTGATTGTGTTTGATTGTACGAATGGCTCTTTTACCTGGAAGGAGTCGTATATGGCATTATGCCAGGAGTTTATGAGTGCCAGAAGGGATGGGGTCAATACGCCGAAGATTGCTTTTATGCTGGCATTCGGGCCCACGCCGGGAAGCAGAGATGCGATTCTGGAGATCTATCGTGATTTGTATAAGCCACAGTTGTATAAGGAGTTGTGGTTCTACTGGAAGGGGAAGCCGCTGATTATGGCCTATCCGGAAATGGTAGATCCTGAACGGGTAAAGGGGGCCGGGAAAGCTGATGATGAGGCAGCAAAGGCAGCAAAGGCAGCAAAGGCAGCGATTTCGGCAGAGTCGGTCAGGCTTGCTGAGGCGTATGCGGAGGTGCAGAATTTTTTTACTTTCAGGCCGGGTCAGCCGCTATATAATCAGGGGCCGCAAAGGCCTGACCATTGGGGATGGCTGGCTATCTATCCGCAATCCGGTTTCGGAAAGGGTGATAGGGGCCGATTCGAGCAAACCACGGTGGGGGTGGCGCAGAATTGGAGTAAGGCGCGCGGGCTTACGGCAATGAATGCGCCGGGTACGTTTGGGCGGAGTTATACCGATGCGGCCGGGCAACGCGAAACGCCCGGTGCGGAGGCGTGGGGATTCAATTTTCAGGAGCAGTGGGAGAGGGCGTTGCAGTTAGATCCGGAGTTTATCTTTATTACCGGTTGGAATGAGTGGATTGCGGGGAGGCATAATTTGTGGCAGGAGCAGGTGAACGCTTTCCCGGATGAGTTTAGCCCCGAGAAGAGTCGCGATATTGAGCCGATGAAGGGCGGTTTTGGCGATGCCTATTACTACCAGATGGTGGCTAATATTCGTCGGTTTAAGGGGGTTCCTGCGCAGCAGAAGGTGTCGGCCCGGAAGTCGATTCGGATTGATGGTCTGTTTTCCGATTGGGCCGATGTGGAGCCCCGTTTCCTTACTCACCGGGGAAGTACACCGATGCGCGATAGCAAGGGGTGGGGTAATCTCTACTACCGCGACTCTACCGGGCGAAACGATCTGGTGCTGGCCCGGGTGGCGCGGGATGGTCGGTTTGTCTACTTTTTTATTGAGGCTGCGGCCCCGCTTACCTCCCCTTTGGAGAGGGGTTGGATGCGTCTGCTGATTGATTCCGATCGGAATAAAACAACCGGTTGGGAGGGGTTCGATCTTATTGTAAATCGGGTGTCGCCCGGCCGGAAGGCTGTGGTAGAGCAGAATAGGGGCGGATGGAGCTGGGAGCCCATCGAATCGGTTTCTTATGCGGTGAATGGTAATTGTTTGGAGTTGGCCATCCCGCGGAGCCTCTTTGGCGGGAGCGAAGCTTTAGGTTTCGAGTTTAAATGGAGCGATAATATGCAGGAGGAGGGCAATCTCACCGATTTTTACCTTCACGGCGATGTGGCTCCTGCCGGAAGGTTCAATTTTCTCTTTTCGGAATAGGACTAACAAATCAGGCCGGATGCCTATTCACGGATTAATCTTGTGATGGGTGTCCGGCCTGATGCATTGACGCGAGCCGCTTATTTTGATGCGAGCCTGCTTATTTTGATGCGAGGTTGGCGGGGATTCGGATTACGGAGAGGGAATAGGGGGGAAGCGGGTAGTTGAAGGTTTCCGATACGGTGATGGCCGATTGCACGGGCCTGGCCTCTTTGCTGTCGGGGCGGCCCCGGAGCAGGTGGAGGGTGGCCTGGCGTTCGGTGAGGCCGAAGGAGCTCAGATCGATGGCCGATTCTACGGCTACGGGGAGCATGTTTACCAGTTTCAGAATGAGATCACCGCTTTGGGTATCTTTTACAATGGAGGTGGCCACGCGGCTGGTTACTTCCATCCGGTTGTCGGAGAGGCTCGCTTTACCGGTATAATAGTGTTGCCCGGCATGTTGGCCGAAAAGCTGTTGTACCCAATAGCCCACTGTGGGCAGCACCTCGGTGTTGTTGAAGTAGATCAGGTCGGGGTTCCAGTTGGTGTGGCCATGTTTTGCCAGCAGCGGTGCGTAGGAGGCCATCGATACAATGTCGCCGTTTCTCTCTACCGAAGTGAGGTAGAGGGCTTCGGAGAGGGCGGTCTCCAGGTTATTGGGTCGTCCCGGCAAGTGTGCTGCATATTCGCCCAGGTAGACTTTCGACTGGGAACGGTCGTATTTATCGTAGAAATCCTGGTTGTAGATAAACCAACCGGGCGTTTGGTAGTAGTGTTCGTCTACCATCTCTACCCCCAGCTTGCGGGCTATATCCCATCCCTCGCGGTAGTCGGTGCCTTCGAAGAAGGGCCCTACGGTACCGATAACGGTGATTTCGGGATATTTTGCTTTAACCGCTTTGTAAATTAGGGTAAAGCGCTCTTCGAAGATGTCGGAGATCAGGTCTTCGTTGCCCACGCCGATATATTTTAGGTTAAAGGGCTCGGGATGGCCTGCTTCGGCCCGTATTTTGCCCCATTGGCTCTTTTTGTCGCCATTGGCATACTCAATCAGATCGAGCACCTCCTGAACGTAGTTATCCATTTCGCACATTGGGATGCCACCTTGCTGGCCGGCTCCTCCGGTGGCAGAGTTCTGGCAGGGCACGCCGGCAGGAACCACCGGAATGGGTTCGGCACCGATATCTTCGCAAAACTGGAAGTACTCAAAATAGCCCAGGCCAAACGATTGGTGGTAGTTCCAGATGTTTCGCTGCGGTTTGCGCGCTTCGAGCGGGCCAACGGTGTTTTTCCACCGATACATATTGTGGAGTCCGTCGCCATGGGCCACGCATCCTCCGGGAAAGCGCACAAATCGGGGATGCAGATCGGCAATGGCTTGTGCCAGGTCGGCCCGCAACCCGTTGCGCCGCTGTTTAAAGGTGTTTTGCGGGAAGAGCGAGATCATATCGAAGTGCAGCGTTCCGGTTGCCGGTAGTTCAATTTCGAGACGGGCATCTGCCACCGTTTGGCCGGCGGTGAGGAGGGTTTCGTATTTTCTCCACCCCGAACCGGAGGTTTGTATGGCCGCAGATGCCACCGTTTGGTGGGTTTTATCCACCAAACGAAGGGTCAGTTTCTCTTTTTTTCCGCCGGGATTGCGCACAAAAAGGGAGAGATGGTACTTTTCGCCGGCACGAAGGGCAATTCCGTCGAACCCTTCGTTTTGCAGCGTGGCTCCGCTCTCTTCGGTCTGCAGGATTGCAAAGTGTGGATTGTTTATATGGAGCGGCAAAAGGGTATCGATGGTAAAGGAGCCCTTTCCGGTAAATTTCCAGGCCTTGTAGCTGTTCCAGGAGGCGTCTCTGCCCTGCTTGTCGCTAAGGGCATATTCGAAGCCCCGGTTTTGGATCAGTTCGGCATACAACCCGCCGTCGGCGGCGTAGTTCAGATCTTCATAGAAAATGCCCATCAAGAGATTGCTGATGGCCTTCTCTTGCGAAGCGTCGGCGGTGATTTTGGCCCGTACCGGCCGTAAAGAGGCAAAACGAACGGGATCTTCGGCTGTGGTTTCGTTGGCCAAACGCTGTTTGTAGGCTGAGAGTTGTTGCGCCGAGATGAGGGCCTCTATCTCGCGCCAGGCCACTTTGTGTACCATTCCTGTTTCGCGGGTTCCATTGATCTCTATCTGTTCGCGCAAATCGACTCTGGCTAAAGTGGCTATAGGTTCGGCCACTGAGTAGGTGCTAAAATCGGAGGTGGTTACTTGGTACTGCTCGGTAGTTGAGCCTACGGTACTCTCCCAGGAGATATAAAACCGACCATTTGGCTTGTCGAGGCGAACTATGGGCTTCAGGCAATTTTTTGCCTGAATAACAACGGGATAGGATTGTCGTTTCCAGGCAATCAGGTTTTCGGTGGCGGCATGGGCAAAGGCACCGTCGCGTTCGTTCAGACTCCATACAAGGTGCCACATACCGTCGGGGGCACGAAAGAGATAGGGCGAAACCACCCTCTTTTCGGCACCCCATGCGCCGTAATCACACTTAAGGTAGGCATGTTCGGGGCCGATGGCGTGCCATTGAGTACGATCTATGCTCCAGGCAATATGGAGGCCGTTACGTCCGCTGTTCTTTTGGGTGGCGTAAGCAAAAAGGTAGGCAGAGTCGGGCTCGGCGGCACTCAGAGAGGGCAAAACCAACATCAAAGCCAGTAGGGATAAGAGGCTTGCTCGTTTCATTGAATCCTGATAAGGTAAGGTTTTGAACTATATGCAGAGAAACAGGGTTAAGGCATTTTTTGTACAACCAGCAGCATGAAGGCGTTTCCGTCGTCGTCGCTCTGAATCCCTGTGAATAGTTTTTTGTCGGGGCT
>JBFWIG010000164.1:0-6024 GCA_050256115.1 Bacteroidales bacterium
CCATGCCCGACCTCTTTTACGAGCTGCCTTATCGATGCGGGGTCTTTGTGCCGGTTGCACTGACTTGGTCGCAAATTGTTGAAGATAAGGCAACTGAAGATCCGTCCGGAAAAAAAATCGAAGCGATCTATGCGCGCCCCTGGGTTACCCTTTTGGATCATCTCCCGGTATCCGATCTCGATTCGGTTGTGATGAACCGGAAACTTGGCTATTTTCAAAAATGGATAGCTCATGAGAGCAAAGATGCCTATTGGACACAGGGAGCTACCCTTGAGAAGCTTGCGCAGGTGAAGATTCCCGTGCTTATTCAGTCGGGATGGTTCGATGCACAACTTTTAGGCAGTAAACTTGCCTACAATACGCTGATTAGCAGTGGAAATAAACATGTAAAAATGGTAATTGGCCCTTGGGGTCATGTAGATAAAGAGTCGAAGTTCCACGAAGGCCTCTTTATGGGCGAAGCGGCCGACGATATTGATCTGCACACCTTGTACAGAGAGTGGTTTGACCATTGGCTCAAAGGAGAGGAGAATGGCATTATGGCTTCTCCCAGGGTGCAGCTCTATGCATTACATGCAAATACCTGGTTAAGCGGCAGTGAATATCCTCTCCCGTCTACATTGCTGCAGAATTTTTATCTACAATCGTCCGGAGGGAGCAGGCTTCCCGTCGGGGGCAGCTTATCGTTGCAGGCCCCTTTGCTGAGTGAGCATCAGGATTCATTACTCGCTGCCGGCGTCTATACCTACAACCCGGCCCATGTTGTGGCCTTTGGCAAAGAGCAGGGAAGAGATATCGCCGGCTTTCTTAGTCAGTTAACGGGCAGAAGCGACTATCTGTTCTATCAAAGCGCCCCCTTTACAGATAGTACAATGCTACTCGGACCTATATCTGCAACTATCTATGCATCAAGCTCTGCGGCAGATACCGACTGGTTTGTTTTGTTGTTTTCTATCCCATCCGACGGGCGTGGCGTGCAACCCGTCAGCTTTGGCCTGCTCAGGGCTAAATTTCGCAACGGATTCGCTGTACCCCAACTTATGCGCCCAGGCGAAATCTATCGGTTCGATATTGATCTTAATCAGTACGGCACCACCCTGAGCAAAGGGGAGCGGTTAGGGGTGGTGATAACCTCCTCCTTCTGTTTTCCCTACTTTTCTAAGAACCTTAACACCGGATTAAATAGTCAAACTACCACGCAGACACGTATTGCCCAACAGAAGATCTATTCGTCTGCAGCCTATCCTTCGCATATTACTGTCCCGCTGATTATACCCGAAGAGTAGGGGTATCAGGCTTCGCCGGTCTGTTCCCATCTTACCTTGGCAAAGGCGTTGGGATGATGCTGCGCGATGTGGTCTATCAAGGCTTCGCGAACGGCCACTCTCAGTTCCCAATTTTTCGATGCATCCTTGCTGCTTACCAAAACCCGCAACTCTTTACAACGTTCCTGCACAGCGGTAACCTGAATATTCTGTACTCTTCCATCCCAGTTGGGATTTCGGCCAACTACCGCCGTCAACACCATTCGGAGTTCATCAACCGGGAAATTATAATCCACATACAAAAAGACCGTTCCCAATATTTCGGCACTATTTCGGGTCCAGTTCTGAAAGGGTGTTTCCAGAAACCAATTCACCGGCAAAACCAATCGACGTTCATCCCAGATGCGAACTACCACATAGGTTAAGGTAATCTCTTCAATCTTGCCCCATTCGCCCTCCACAATTACCACATCGTCTAACCGAATGGGTTGTGTAATGGCTAACTGTATTCCTGCCAGAATCATTCCGATACTTTTCTGGGCCGCCAACCCCACAACAACGCCCAAAACCCCCGCTGAAGTCAGTAAGCTTACTCCAATATTTCGAGCCGCCTCGAACGACATTAATATAGCCGAGAAGGCCACTATTACAATTATCGAATTGGCAATAGCCTTAAATACCTTAAGTTGTGTGAGGCTCTTTCGGGCATGCAGGTTATCGGGCGACTGCAGATCTAAACGCTTCTGGATATAATGTTCGCCTGCATTTACCAGACTAATGGCAATCCAGCTTAGCGTTACAATCAGTAGAAATGTGTTGCTATATTGCAAAAATGTGGTAATTTGCAAATGATTAAGAAACAGATAGGTATAAATTTTCAGGACAACCCATAAGAGGAGAAAGAGTGCCGGCGTTTTGAACAATTCCAGTGTTTGGGTGTCTAGTTGACCGGGGGACGCTTCCACTTTACGCTGAAGAAACCGGAATCCAAGTCGAAACAGCGTGTATCCCACAAGCAACAAAAACAGGAATGAACCCGCAATCAAGAAGATTTGCAGAAGCGTGTATTCAGTGGTTGATGTTGTCATAGCTTATCTTTAGTTCATGTAATAAGGTCGATTTTGGTAAATTTACGCCATTCCGGCCTAAATCTGAAACCTACCATAGAATGAACCAACATACCTCTTCGATGAAACGTCTTATTATTGCAGCCTACCGTCTGCCCTTTAAATTTAGTAAAACCAAAAAGGGATACAAGGCTATTCAAAATGCCGGAGGATTGGTATCGGCAGTATTAGCACTCTCTGAAAACTTTAAGAAAGAAAGACAAGATTCTGTAGATCAAAAAATTATATGGGCCGGAGTGGCCGAAAATCTACCAGAGACTTTACAGCATTCCGAACTTCAAAATAGCGATTTTTCCATTCTTCCGGTCAAAATTCCCGGACCAATCCGTAAACTCTATTATGAGGGATTCAGTAACGATTTAATTTGGCCTCTTTTTCATTACTTCTCTACCTACTGCGTATTTGACGAGGAGGCATTCGAAGCGTACAAAACCGCCAATCAGCGTTTTTGCGACGAAATTCTGCCGGTTCTAAAGCCGGGTGATTTTTTATGGATTCACGATTATCAGCTTTTTATGCTGCCGGAGTTAATCCGAAAACAGCGATCGGATATCTCTATTGGTTTTTTCCTTCACATCCCTTTTCCTTCGTTCGAAATCTTCAGGTTGCTTCCCAAGCCCTGGCGCGAAATGGTGGTCAATGGCATGTTAGGTGCAGATATGATCGGATTTCATACCCACGATTACGTCCAACACTTTTTGAAATGTGTCCGCAGAACAACCGGCTATGTATGTCTGCAGAACGTAATTTATACGCCCGAAAAACCTGTAAAAGCCGATGCATTCCCTATTGGTATTGATTACGACAAATTTCATCAAGCCAGCTTTGAGCCCAAAGTACTAGCTATCAAAGAGAAGTTTAGAAAAACATTAACAGGCCAACGGTTGATTTTCTCGGTGGATCGTCTGGACTACTCCAAGGGGCTACTTCTTCGGCTGCAAGGGTTTGAAACCTTTCTGGAGCGTTATCCTGAGTGGCATGGGAAGGTGGTCTTTAATATGGTTGTGGTTCCCTCGCGCGACAGTATCGACAAGTATAAACAGATGAAAATCGACATTGAGTCGACGGTTGGACGTATTAATGGAAAATTTGGCTCTTTGGCCTGGCTCCCTATTGTTTATCAATACAAATCGCTCTCTTTCCAAGAGCTGGTAGCCTTGTATACCTTCAGCAATGTGGGGCTGATAACCCCTTATCGCGACGGAATGAACCTTGTGGCCAAAGAGTATGTGGCCACACAAAATGACGATCCCGGAGTCTTAATTCTAAGCGAAATGGCAGGTGCCGCTGCCGAGCTTAACGAGGCTATCATTATTAATCCGGCCGATCCTAAGGAGACGGCCGAAGCCATCCATACGGCTTTGGAGATGGGGCGAGAGGAACGCCAGCTGAAAATTGAGCGAATGCAGAAGCGCATCTCCGAATACGATGTATTCGCATGGGCATTCGACTTCTTTAAACAGACATCCGAAATTAAAAAAGCACAATCAGGCATGAAAGTACGATTTGCAGGAAAAAACATGATAGAGCGTATAAAAAAAGGGTACAAAGAGAGTAGCCGCAGAATCTTCTTTCTCGACTATGATGGCACATTGGTGGCGCTTAGCCGTTTCCCCGAACAGGCTGTTATTATTCCGGGAACCCGTAAACTCATTGAACAACTGGCTAACAATCCGCTTAACCATGTGGTGGTGATCAGCGGAAGAGACAGAAAATTTCTTGAAGAACAGTTTGCCGATCTCAATGTATCACTGGTGGCAGAACACGGATTCTTTATCCGCAGGCTGGGCGGAGATTGGCAATCGACCGTTCAGGTTGAGGAGGGCTGGAAAGATCAGGCCAGAGCCATGCTGACAGAGTACGTAAATCGATGCAATGGAACCTTTATTGAGGAGAAGACCGGCTCGCTGGCATGGCATTACCGAAATGCCGATTCCGATTTTGCCCAATTACGGCTTCATGAACTAAAAGACGATCTTTCCGAAATGATTAGAAATCGCACCCATTTCGAGATCCTTGAAGGACATAAGGTTTTGGAAATAAAAAGTGGCAAATACGACAAAGGACAGGCTGCAGCCCAATTCCTGCAAAACCACAACTACGACTTTATTCTTGCCGCCGGCGACGACAAAACCGATGAATTCCTTTTCAGCGCTATGCCGGAAACTGCCCACACCATCAGAGTAGGCATCACCCCATCGATAGCGCGACTGCATGTAGCCGACCAACCCTCACTGCTGGCGCTTATCGGAGCGCTGGAAGAATAGATGAAAAGAAGTGCTCTAGCGATGCGCTGACGCACGGCACTCCTTGCGCGAAGCGCAGCATTAGAGCTCTTGAAGCGCTTCAGCGCTTCGATGCACTAGAGCACTAGAGCACTGCGCGAAGCGCAAATGTCTTTTTAGAGCTCTTGAAGCGCATAGCGCTTCGATGCACTAGAGCACTAGAGCACTGCGCGTCAGCGCAAATGTATTAGGGTTTAATAAACCTCGTTCCCTGTTTTTGTTCGGAGAGCAGGGCGGCTGTGTTGATTAGGGCCAAATGGGAGTAGGCTTGCGGGAAGTTGCCCAGAAGACGCTTGCTTTCGAAGTCGATGTCTTCGCTAAAGAGTCCCAGGTGATTTCCATACGAGAGTAGCTGATTAAAGAGGGTTCGTGCCTCTTCCTTTTGGCCGATACGGAAGAGAGCTTCAATTAGCCAGAAGGTGCATATGGTAAAGGATGAGGTGGGCTTTCCGAAGTCGTCGCGGGCAACATATCTATACATCAACCCATTATAGAACAGTTCTCGTTTAATGGCTTTTACCGTTTTAACAAATCGCTCATCCTCGGCAGGAATGAATCCATAGTGTGCCATCAATAGGAGAGAGGCGTCGAGCTCCCTGTTACAATAGGTTTGGGTAAATGTCTGTAGATCCTCTTTCCATCCATGGGCCATTACATCGGCCTTCACGGTATTGGCTCGCTCTCTCCAGGTATCGGCATAGTACTTTTTTTGGAGCAAGCCGGCAATCTTTGCACCCCGATCAAAGGCAACCCAACTCATCACCTTCGATAGCACAAAATGCTTCTCCTCGTTGCGGATCTCCCAAATACCCCGATCGGGTTTCTCCCATTGCGAAGCTACCGATCGCATAATGTTTCTGACAATTTCCCACATATCCTCAATTTCATCGAGGGTGCCGGGAAAGAACTTGAAGTATTTGTAAATCACGTTCATCACATAGCCAAACACATCGTGTTGATTTTGCGTGTAAGCGGCATTCCCAATCCGTACCGGCTTTGAGTTTTCGTAACCGGCCAGATGAGGCAGATCGAATTCTTGCAATTCGCGCTCTCTCCGAATGCCGTACATAATTTGGAACGCATCGTGTTTCGACTTGATAATGCCCTTGATATAGCCCAGAAAACGTTTAGCGGCATGGTAGTGCTCCATGCGCAGGAGGGTGTCGATCGACATAGAGGCATCGCGAAGCCAGCAAAATCGATAGTCCCAGTTACGAACCTCCCCAATGGTTTCAGGGATACTGGTTGTAAGCGCCGCCAACATGGCTCCGGTTGCATTGAAAGTCATGGCCTTTAATACGAGTAAACTTCTGATAATTTGCTCGTTATATTCAGTAAATGTACGCG
>JBFWIG010000165.1:0-5994 GCA_050256115.1 Bacteroidales bacterium
TACACAAAAAGTCGGACCGACACAAGAAGGATCAGGCGCTATAGGACGAAAGGCATTCCGCAACATTTTTGCGTGCAGTTTGTGCTTTTTTCGGAGAAGGTGTACCTTTGGAGCGCTCCTATAAAACAAGCCCTTTTATGAATATTCTGTTAATCGGATCCGGCGGACGCGAACATGCTATGGCCTGGAAGCTGGTATCGAGTCCGCAACTTTCCAAACTTTTTATTGCCCCCGGTAATGCCGGAACCGCAAAAGTAGGAACTAATCTGCCTGTTGCTGTCGACGATTTTGCCGGTTTAGAAAAGATGGTTCGTGATCACGCCATCCAAATGGTAATAGTGGGTCCGGAAGATCCTTTGGTAAAAGGGATTCACGACTATTTTTCTGCTATCCCCGATTTGGGTCATCTGTTAATTGTGGGGCCCGATGCAAAAGGGGCGCAGCTGGAAGGAAGCAAAGAGTTTGCAAAAGCATTTATGGAGCGTAACCGGATTCCTACTGCGCGCTACCGTAGTTTTCGTGCCGGCCAGATAGAGGAGGCCCGGCAATTTATGTCGACACTGGCCTCTCCTTATGTGCTGAAAGCTGATGGGTTGGCAGCCGGGAAAGGGGTTGTGATTCTCCCTACTATCGAAGAGGCTGTTGAAGAGTTATCGGCCATGTTTGGCGGTAAATTTGGCAAGGCCGGTAATACCGTGGTGATTGAAGAGTTTCTTAGCGGCATTGAAGTTTCGGTTTTTGTACTTACAGATGGGAAACACTATTTGATTCTGCCCGAGGCCAAAGATTATAAACGGGTGGGTGCCGGCGACACAGGTCCTAATACCGGTGGAATGGGTGCAGTGTCGCCCGTTCCGTTTGCCACGCCCCACTTTATGCAAAAGGTGGAAGAACGTATTGTGATTCCCACCGTGCAAGGGTTGCAAGACGAAGGCATCGATTACCGGGGATTTCTCTTTATCGGGTTAATGAACGTTAACGGCGAACCGTTTGTGATTGAATACAATGTGCGGATGGGCGATCCTGAAACCGAAGCGGTGATGCCTCGTCTGAATTCGGATCTGCTCAATCTGTTCGAATCTTTACGTAACCAGACCCTTCACGAACAGACACTCGAAGTAGACACGCGGTTTGTTACCACGATTGTTTTGGTTTCGGGCGGATATCCGGGCGAATATGCCCGGGGAAAAGTAATTTCGGGCTTGAATGATCCTTCCGATGCCTTGATTTTTCATGCGGGAACCCGATTTGAGGGGGCCTCAGTGGTTACGAACGGCGGACGTGTTCTGGCTGTGAGTGCAAAGGGCGATACCCTTCAGGAGGCTTTGGCGGTTTCAAATCTTGCAGCCGCCAAACTGCAATACGAAGCAAAATATTTTCGTCCCGATATAGGTTTCGACCTTTTAGCCTATTAGTATATGCCCAGAAGGGGAATACGATCGCTGCAACGGAGTGCCAGGTGGGCTATTGCCTTGATAGTAGGTGCGCTTTGGATTCCTTTTTTTATGGAGGTACCTGCCGATCGGCTTTTCCCGGACTATCCCGTTGTGGAGAAGGGCTTAATTTTGTTGCTGATTCTGGGGCAGGCGTTTCTGCTCGCGCTTCTTTCGCATCGCAACAGGCTTATGGGTGAGCGAACCGCTCTTCCGGCTTTCTTTTTTCTTTTTATACTTGCCGGTCTCGGACAGTTTCGGTTTAGTTTGGTATCTGCTGCCACTGCATTCTGTATGTTAGGGGCACTTGCCTGCATGTTAGAGTCGTACCGGTATAATCGGTTGGCTTATATTCTTTTTCCTGCCGGTGTCTGCATTGGACTGGCAGCCTGGATGGTTCCGCCTGTGCTTGTATTTCTTCTTTTGATCCCCACTGGGTTAATCTTCTTTAGGGCCTTCAACTGGCGCGAGTGGGTTTTTGGTCTGCTGGGTCTTCTCTTTGCCTATTACTGGGCATTTGCCTTATCGTATCTTCTTAAAGGTTCTGTAGCCCCCATTCTCTCCGATTTTTCGTTGCTTTTGCCCGACTCGCCCCCCTTCGATCCCATTCCTGTTGATTTAATGAGTTACATCTGGTTTGCGCTTCTCTGGCTTTTGAGTATAGGGGGAATTCTCTTCTATGCAAAGGGAAATGCATTTTGGCGAAGAGCCTATCCTTTTCTGCTAATTTTTGTGCTGATTTCTATTGTGGCGTGTTGGCTCTACCGCCCCCTGTTTCCCGTAATGAGCAACATTCTGGCCTTCCCGCTGGCCCTCTGTTTCTCTTTCTACTTTGTGCATCTGAAGTCGGACCGATTCTCAATTTTGCTGCTGATTGTGGGTTTCAGCCTCTTGGTGATTCGTTCGCTCTATTATGCAGCTTACGTGGTTGGCTGATTCTGCAGGCAATTCACCATCTTTCCGGCAACTCTTTGCGACGCGCCCGTACCGCCCGAGATCTCTTTAAGTTTCCGGTAATTGGTCAGCATCTCCTCTCTGTATGCTGTATCTGTGAGAATTTTCTGTATCTCCTGCCTTATTTCCGATGCAAGCCTGAATTGCAGAATCTCCTTAACCACCTCTCGTCCCATAATAATGTTTACCAGCGAGAAATAGGGGATTTTGAGAAAGTGGATGCCCACATGGTATGAGATGGGGCTGGTTTTGTAGCATACCACTTGCGGCACCTCGAAAAGAGCGGTTTCGAGGGTGGCTGTTCCTGAAGTAACCACTGCTGCTTCGGCATGTTGCAGGAGTGCATAGGTCTGCTGCATCACCACCTGAACGCCACTCTCCTGAAGAAATTGTCTGTAAAAGCTTTCATCGATCGAGGGGGCGCCAGCTATCACAAACTGCCGGTCCGGAAAGGCCTTTGCTGCCTCGAGCATCTCCGGCAAAATCAGCGAAATCTCCTGTTTTCGACTACCACACAGAAGCGCCACAATGGGCTTGTCTGTGAGCCGATTCTCCTTCAGAAAATCGGCTCTGGAGGGCAGGCTGATCCTTTTCTCATTAATAGCGTCGATAAGCGGGTTCCCCTCAAAATGGACCTTATGGTAGTTGTATCGCGCATAAAAGGCCTTTTCGAAGGGGAAGATGATAAACATCTCGTCTACATACTTCTTGATAATCTCCACCCGGGAGGCTTTCCATGCCCATATTTTTGGGGAGATATAGTAATAGGTTCTAAATCCGGCCTCCTTTGCAAAGCGTGCCATCCGTAGATTAAAACCGGGATAATCAATGAAAATCACCACATCGGGCTGCCAGTCGAGAATCTCCTGTTGACACTGCTTCAAATTCCGAAAAACCGTACGCAGATTTTTCAATACCTCCCAAATTCCCATAAACGCCGTAGTGCGGTAGTGCCGATTCAACGTCATACCCTCAGCAGCCATCAAATCACCTCCCCAACCGCGAAACTTCGCTTCCGGATCGGCCAACTTAAGCCCGTGAATCAGATTCGAACCGTGTAAATCGCCCGAAGCCTCGCCTGCTATGAGAAAGTAGTTCATACTTAAGTAATGGTTGATGCGCTTCGCGCAAGTGCTCTGGTGCTTCGAAGTGCGTGCGCGCTTCAAGTGCTGCGCTTCGCGCGGGTGCTCTAATGAAAAAATAATCGAATTATCACATTATCGAATTGCCGAATTATCACATTTCGCGCTTGCGCGTATCTATTCACTAGAGCACTAGAGCACTAGAGCACTTCTTTCACCATTCACCATTCACCATTTACCATTAACCATTAACCATTCACCATTCACCATTTACCATTCACCATTCATTCTAGTTGTTGAATGCGTAGTTTTTCATCGTTTCTATCGATTCGTAGTCGGTTGAGTCTGTTTTTAAGGGTACTACGGCTACGAAGCCTTCGTAGAGGGCGGTTTCGTCGGTTTCGGGCGATGAGGGTTCTTCGTTGATAAATCGGCCTTCGAGCCAGTTGTAGTCGCGGCCGGATGGGTCTTTACGGGTGTCGAAGGTCTCTTTCCAGTAGCCTTGTGTGAGGCGGCAGATTCGGATACCTTTGATTTGATCGGATGGCAGGTTGGGTATGTTAACGTTGAGTAACGACCCTTTAGCCATCGGTTTCTCGTTCACTTCGGTGATGATCTGCAGAACAATGGGGATGCAGTGGGTGAGGGGATCGGCTATGTTGGCGTTAAGCGATGAGAAGGCGATGGAGGGAATGCCATGAAGGGCCCCTTCACGGGCTGCAGCAACGGTTCCGGAGTAGTGGGTGCTGGCTGCGGCATTGCTGCCGTAGTTGATTCCCGAGAGAATCAGGCCGGGCCGGGATGGTAAGATTTTATGCAGCCCCAGCTTGATACAGTCGACGGGGGTTCCGTTGCAAATGTAGAAATTTTGTACCCGATCCATGGGATGGCGGTGAACCCGTAGGGGGCGTGATGCGGTTATGGCGTGCGACATCCCCGACATGGCCTGTTGCGGAGCAACCACGTAGACCTCTCCCAGGGTGGCTGCCGCTTCGGCAAGCGTCAGTAAACCCTGAGAGAGATATCCGTCGTCGTTGGTAACAAGTATAATCGGTTTTGATGCAGCCATTTCTTAAGCAGTTGGTAATCAGAGTAGAGATATCAATACGCCCGCGGCAACGGCCGAGCCGATAACCCCGGCAATATTACTCGACATGCAGTATTGCAGCACGTGATTTTTAGGGTCGAATTTCAAAGCAATATCGTTGGCAACACGCGAAGCCATAGGAACCGCACTTAAACCGGTGGCGCCAACCAACGGGTTAATCTTCTTCTTAGAAAAGAGGTTAACCACTTTTACGGCTAATATTCCCCCAAAAATGGAGACGGCAAAGGCCAGAAAGCCTCCCACAATAATCATAATGGTTTTCGGGTCGAGAAAGGTTTCGGCAGTCATAGTGGCCCCTACCGAAAGCCCCAAAAAGATGGTGGCGGTATTCAGGATAGGCCCCGAAGCGGCTTCGGCCAAACGAGCGGTACTGGCACCAACCTCTTTTACCAGGTTGCCAAAGAGCAGCATACCCACCAACGGTACTGCCGAAGGAACCAGCAAAGCCACCAATGTACCCAAGGCAATGGGGAAGATAATCTTGGTGGCACGCATGTTCTTAATCTGGTAGTTGTTGGGAAAGAGTTTGTCTTGCTCTTTCATGTTAATGAGCAACTCCTTCTTAGAACAGGTTAGGCGAACCACCAGGGGAATAATTACCGGAACCAACGCCATATAGGAGTATGCGGCAATGGCAATGGGGCCCAGGAGATGGGGTGCCAGCTTGATGGTGGTGAAAATGGCCGTTGGACCGTCGGCACCGCCGATAATACCCAGAGAGGCTGCCTCGCGGGGGGTAAAGCCAAAAAAGATGGCCGAGAGAAGTACCATAAAAATGCCCAACTGTGCTGCGGCACCAAAGATGGCTAAACGGAGATTCCGCAACATCGGGCCAAAATCGGTAAGCGCACCTACGCCCATAAAGATAATGGGGGGGAGGAAACCGGTTTTGATGAGCATGTAGTACACAAAACTCATAATCCCGTGGTCGTGGGCAATCTGCAGAAGGGTCTTATCCATTACCCCGTTTTCGTCGGTGGCAGGTACCACATCCATGGCTCCGCCGGGGAAGTTGGCTATTAACAGACCAAAGGCAATGGGAACAAGCAAAAGAGGTTCATATTGCTTTTTGATCCCCAGATAGAGGAGAACAAAAGCAATTCCGTACATGAGCAGCAGTTCGGGTTGAGCAACAATGTTGCTCACTGCCGTCATTCCGTATAGTTTTTCTACAATATTCATCTTCTCGAATCGTAATTAAGCGATGGTAATCAACACGTCATCTTCCTCTACCGCGTCGCCGTTGGTAACGGCAATCGATATCACGACCCCCTCAACATCGGAGGTAACCGCATTATAGGTTTTCATGGCTTCGATATAGCCTACACGGTCGCCCATAGTAACTTTGTCGCCTACCTTTAACGGGGTTTCAGCACTGTTTTTGGTGAGAAAGAATTTGCCTTCGAGAGGAGAAACT
>JBFWIG010000166.1:0-5993 GCA_050256115.1 Bacteroidales bacterium
TCAACCACTGCGGCCATATCGGAGGGCATCTCTACCTCAAACTGCATCGGCTTTGCGGTTACCGGGTGAATGAAGCCCAACATCCTGGCGTGTAAAGCCTGGCGGGGCATCAACTTGAAACAGTTGTGCACAAACTGTTTATATTTGGTAAAGGTGGTTCCCCTTAAAATCTCCATTCCTCCGTAGAGAGTATCGGCAAAGAGGGGATGGCCGGTGTGCCGGAAGTGTGCCCTGATCTGATGGGTTCGGCCCGTTTCGAGCCGGCACGACACCAGCGATACATAACCAAAGCGCTCCAGTACCTTATAGTGGGTTATGGCAGGTTTTCCCTCATCTCCATCGGCAAATACCCACATCTGCACCCGATTATAGGGGTTTCGGCCAAGATTTCCCACGAAAGTGCCCTCCTTCTCGGCCATTTCACCCCACACCAACGCCTGGTACTCGCGGTGGGTGGTGTGGTCGAAAAATTGCTTGGCCAGGTGGGCCATGGCAAACTCCGTTTTGGCTACCACCAACAGGCCTGATGTATCCTTATCTATCCGATGCACCAGCCCCGGCCGTAATTCGCCCGACTGGAAGAGGGGCAGATCCTTTAAGTGCCAGGCCAGTGCGTGTACCAACGTGCCGGAATAATTGTTGAAGCCGGGATGCACCACCATCCCGGCCGGCTTGTTTACCACTAAAAGCGCATCGTCTTCGTAGACAATAGAAAGCGGAATATTTTCGGGTATAATCGTTGTATCGCGGGGCGGAGATGCCATCACCACCGAAATCTCGTCTAACGGTTTAATCTTATAGCTCGACTTCACCGCTTTGCCGTTTACCCGGATTGAACCGGCATCGGCAGCATTTTGAATTTTATTCCGCGACACATTTTCTAGCCGATGGGTCAAGAACTTATCAATTCGCATCGGGGCCTGCCCCTTGTCTACTATAATACGATGATGCTCGTACAGATCGGCACTTTCGGCGGTGATTTCGTCTGTAAGCGCTTCATAATCCCGCCCATCGATACTTTCGGGTGCAGAGGGAGGATTCGATTGCGCATCAGGGCAGGAGTCGGTTTCGAGATGTGTGTTGAAGTTATCGTGCATAGGAAGAGGGTTCGGTTAAGGTTGGGCTATAACAATCCGTTTCACCACCTGTTTCCCGTTCGAAGTGCGGATACGTAACAAATATGGACCGTTGGGCAGCAGTGGAAGCGATAATTTTACCGCTTCGCGATTGCGCGTAGTCTCTTGAAGATCAGTTTTCTCGGCACGGTAAACCTGTCGGCCCGAGCCATCCAGCAGCTGCACGTCGGTAATGGTTACCCCCGGTTGAGGCGGGGTGAGTGTGAGCATTTGCGCTGCCGGATTTGGCGATACAAATAGAGGGTTTTCGGTTATAGAGGCAGGCGGAGAAACGGGGGTACTGCTTCGTTTGGCTAAGGGTCTGATCATGGCGATGCCTGTATGGTCAAGGTCGGAATCGCGCCAGCCTCCGCTGCCCAACCTGTAGAAAAGGGTGCCCTCACGGGGGCTATTCCTGTCGAAACCCACATTTACAAAGTCGGCATGGTCCTGTATCCATCCCACATAAAAGATGCCGTTCACCTGCACGGTTTTTTCGAGCGGGATAGCGTGGTAGCGGCTTTCGGGATGCAAAGTAACTTCTGAGGTGGCGGCGTAGAGCAAAGCCCCCGGCTTTCCGTTGTTATCGGCCCAGATGGCCGGACGGAAACGCACCTCTTCTGTGCTGTTGGCGGCAGTGGCATTTAACCAAATCTCAACCGTATTAATAGAATCAGGCACAAAGGCCCTAAAAGAGAGCCCCACCGAACCGGCGCTCTCCTCAATGCCATACCCGGCTTCGGCCCAACCGTCATCGCGAGCAAATCGGCTTCCGAAGGTCTGCTCCAGTTTCAGCGTATCGTTTATTTTTGGGTCGCCACCAAAGGTCTCGATCCAGCCCTTAATCAGATATCGGGCCGAGTCGGCTGCCTCCTGCACATATGGGGCATCGATGGCTCCGGTATAGTGGGTTTCGATAGCCGGAAGCGCATTGTCGTTTCCGCCCGAATAGAGGGTGGCCTCCTGTTGCGGATCCCACATATTTCGGATGGAAAAGCGTCTGCCTGTGAGGAGAGGCGTATGCCAAAGATTTCGGTACGAAATGGAGAGCTCGTTGGTAGACTCCGATAAGAAAGCCACTTGAAAATGGGTATAAGGGAGCTCATGATAGTGGGTAAGCAGAGAGCCTGGCCCTGCCACTACCGCTACATCACGGGAGGTGGTGTCAGTGGCGCTTCGTCCTTTTTCGAGGCGAATATAATCTACATGCCAGTGGTCGGTATTACCCCGGAGCCCGGCATTGAAGTACTCCGATATCAGGCTTACACGGTTTCGAAAACGGAAGCGGAATCCCTCCTGAAGATATTTCTCGCCCAAAACAGGCAGCATCACCTCTCTGAAAGGGTGCAAAGTATCGCCCGTAGCCTGCCACACATTATGCCACTGTCCCGCTACCGGATCGAAAAAATCGACAAGCAGACTATCGTGTTTTTCAGGAGCATTGCCCAGCCCTTGCGGTTGATACCAGAAACTGAGCCAGATATCGTCCAAATCGGGAACAGCCAGGTTAATAGGACGCGACGTGAGGGTATCGGCACCCCACGAAGGGAGCGGTTGTTGCGGATGCAGTTGCCCGTTGCTGTTGAGTGCATCGAAAGTAGCCACACCCGCAGAGGGTGGCGACACGGCAAAACTGTTGTTCTGCCAAGCCTGAAGGTTTTCCCACCTCTCTTCCGCTATACCGCTTTCCGAGAAATCGTCGAAAAACGGCAATGTCAGCAGGGTTTGGCCGGCCCGAAGCTGTTCACCCCGATCTTCCTCTTTTGTAAACTCTCGCTGCTCCAGGCCCTCCCTGGTGTTTTCATGTTCAGACCGCTGAACCCGCTTGGTATGTGTTAGCTCTACAAGACGCTCCTGCGCTACCCCCTCCATACAGAATGAGGAGAGTAGTGCTGTACAAATTGCCGATAGAAGCCCTGATATTCTCATCTGCTACAGCTCTTCTTCCAAATCGGTAGTTTCGTCCGGTTGGGTCGAGATTTCAGAAATTATTGAACCATTTATCGTGAGCCAAATAGAAACCGATTCGCCCGGAGCAACCTCCTGTTCAGCCGAATATGGGGGTATTTGCTTAAATACTACAGCTTTGAGAGAGTCCTGTCCGTTCTTTACGGAGTTGTCGTAGTGGAGCTCTCCCCGATTGAGTTGCGCTTGCTGCAAGAGGTCGAGCGCCTCTCTGTAGCTTTTTCCCAAGAGCTGTGGAACAGAAGTGTTTCTCTGCCCTTCGCCCAGACCCAGTGTGAGATCTATCACCGAACCTTTGGCAATGGGATGACCCGGTGAAAGGCTTCTGCCACCCGAAGAGACCGCCAGTACATTATTTCGTGCAATATCGGGCACGTAGGAGAGTCGGCCAATCCGGAGTCCTGCCCCTGTCAGCATGCGATCGGCCTGTCGGAGCGAGATACCCACCACTCGTGGAATATCCACCATTTCCACCTCCGATGCATTCATAATCAAGAAGATGGTTCGACCCTTCTTTACCTGACTTCCGGCAGCCGGATTTTGTGAAATGGCTGTTCCCGGGGGCAACGAGGTGTTATAGACAGAATCGTTGATAGCAAAGGCCAATTGTTCACGTTGCAGCACCCGGGAGATTTCGGATACCGAGAGTCCCTTCAGATCGGGCACCAGAATGGTTTCGCCGTGCCGAGTATATTTTGCCAACAGGTAAAAGACGCCAACAACCAGCAAAAAGCCGATGAGCGCAACCATTCCCAAATGTTTTAGAAAACGCATGGAGCAGAATCATTAATAGGTACAAACTTACACGAAAATGGCGACAACACCAATGGGTAATGAATGGTGAATGGTTAATGGTTAATGGTGAATGGTGAATGCGCTGGCGCGCAAGTGCTCTGGTGCATCGAAGCGCATTCGCGCTTCAAGTGCTCTAATGCTGCGCTTCGCGCGGGTGGTCTGGTGCTCTGGCGCTCTGTTGCTCTGTTGTGGAGGAGCATATGTCACGTATAGAGGTGCAGGCTGTTGTAGAGGCTGTCGCGTTCTACCGGTATTCGTTGTGCTTCGCGGATCAGTTCAATCATCCGGGCACTACTCATGGAGGGGTTCTGCTCTTCGGCTCCTGCCATTGCGTAAATACGGGTTGTGTCGTCGATGGTGCCGTCGAGATCGTCAACGCCGAAAGCGAGTGCTATCCGCGATCCCTCCTTCCCCAACATAGGCCAGTAGGCCTTGAGATGGGCAAAATTGTCGAGATAGATCCTTGCCACCGCGTACATTCGCAAATCCTGCAGCAGCGTTTGTTCTTTCACCGACACTCCCAAATCGTTATGGGCATCTCGGAATTTGAGCGGAATAAAGCAGTTGAAACCTCCGGTGCGATCCTGCAAGGCACGCAGGCGCGACATATGGTCTATCCTCTGTTCGGCCGATTCAATATGGCCGTATAGCATTGTGGCATTCGACGGAATTTGCAGAGCGTGGGCTGCTTCATGAATATCGAGCCAGGTTTGGCTCCCGGTTTTATCGGGACAGATCTGTTTGCGAACGGTTTCGTCGAAAATTTCCGCTCCCCCGCCCGGGAGCGAATCGAGCCCGGCTTCTTTCAGACGGCGCAGCCCCTCGTTAGGCGCAACTCCTTCTATTTCAAACATATAATCGAGCTCTACTGCGCTGTACGCTTTTATATGGATGGATGGCGCTGCATCCCTGATAGCCCGGAGAAGTTCTATGGCCGGTGCCATCCCCCTTCCGGGGAACACAGCCCCAACAATATGCACCTCGGTAGCTCCGGTAGCTGCCTTCTCCTTCACCATTTGTACCATCTCGTCCAGCGAGTAGTCCCAACTATCGGGAGCTCCGGCTGTACGACGGTAAGAGCAAAAACGACAATGATAACGGCAAATATTGGTTGGTTCAATATGGAAATTGCGGTTAAAATAGGCTTTGTTGCCATTTAATCGTTCACGAACAAGGTTAGCGAGCATTCCCAAATAGGGCAGTTCCCCTTCCTTAAGGAGTAGAAGTGCCTCCCGGTCGGAGAGTCGTTTGCCTTCGCACACCTTCTGTGCCAGCCCCCGCCAGGGCTCACACATCCCGGAAAATCCGGGAATCATTTCAACACATCCATCATTCACCATTACCGTTTTTGCGCATTTCGTTTAAGTGTTCACGTATGGTAACAAAAAAGTAAAGAATCTTAAAAAAGATTCCTTACTTTAGAGAGAAAGCGTAACGGAAGAGCGCCTATCGGCAGCTATACTCGTCCGAAACCGTTAATTTCTTTCTTCCCCTTGCCCGGCGAGCGGCCAGAACCTTGCGGCCATTAGGGGTTGACATCCTTTCACGAAATCCGTGTTTATTCTTTCTTTTCTTGTTCGAGGGTTGAAAAGTCCTTTTCATCAGAATAGGTTATTATACATTAGACACCTCCTCACAGAGGGAGAATTCAATTTATTTTTGGGACTGCAAATGTAGAAAGTTTTCGCGGATTCCCCTCACTTCATTGCTAAAAAAACAATTTTCTTGTCTGTGAAATAGGCTTCCCTGAAATAGTCCGAAATCTCTACCTCTGTTACTCTGCCGGGAAAGGGCAACGTCTCCTCTGTCAGATTACCCCCTTTCAGGCAGAATATTCCGTTTGTTATCTTCTGACCGGGCTGTTTTGCGAATTTTCCCTTCATCCAGCCTGCAATCTCCGGCAACTTAGCTACCGCACGGCTTACCACAAACTGGAATGTATCATCCACCTCTTCGGCCCGGCTCTGCTTGATCTCCACATTCTCCAGTTGCAGTGATGAAGCTATGGCTTGTGCAACTTTTAACTTCTTTCCAATAGAGTCGACCAATACAAAGCGGGCCTGTGGATAGTAGATTGCAAGAGGAATGCCCGGGAATCCGCCGCCTGTGCCCAAATCG